>JBILEM010000023.1:0-10308 GCA_044352085.1 Schleiferiaceae bacterium | reverse complement strand
GTCCGGAAACGAAGTGCTTCTATTGAATGATTGCGGTCAACTCCTGCGGATAAACACCCGTTCTTTGGAAACGATTGGAACTCTTCCCTTGTGGCAAGGACCTTGCTATGCCCTACAATCCGGCGGGATTTTCAGCCAAGGCAATCGGGTGGTTTTAGCCAGTAAAGATTCTTTGCATGTCTATGCCGCAGAACCAGGTACAATCGGAGCCTACCGTGCTTTTGGTAAGTCATTTTTGAGCAAAAAGAAAGCCGTTAGTTTCCTCGCAAGAGACTTCGACGACAATCTTTTCGCCACCACATCCACCGGTGACTGCATCCGCTATCGTTGGGGAAAAGATGCCGAATTGGACTTTGAATTTTATGCCATTGCGGCACAAAACGGCTTTAAACTCGACGACTTCCTCAATGCCTTTGGATTGGAAGATCTGCTTACAGGCCCCGACGATTGGGAGCAAGTACTCTCTTTTAATGCCTATTTAAAAGAGCATTTCAAAGAGAAATCGCAATTTGAAACCCAAGGAGAATTTGAAAATAGAATTCGAAAATGCATTCCTTCCTTGCTGGACGAATTGCACCGCATGCAGTTTGAAACCCAGCGTATGGATCAACTTTACGCACAATTGGCTTGGGAGGAACTTATTCAATCGCGCAGACCTGAACGTTTGGTACATGGTACGGACTACATTTTGGGATCATACCAGTTGGAAAGTCGTGTCTATCCGTTACAAACAAAGGAATTTGGCGGTTTTTCCTTTCAAGTGGATCGGCAAGAAGCCCAGTCTATCTTTCAAAATGCAAAAAATTGGACGCTCGAAGGGATATCCCAGATCAATACCGAACAATCGGGAAAGCGAATGCTCATCAATGCCGTCTTGCGGGAAATAGGCACCGACAAAACTTATGCCTTGACACCTCCAGTTGACTTGTTGGCGGTTAAAACCTATCCAAATCTTCCTCCTGAAATGGATGCGGAACTAGCTTCCGTAGACCTGAAAGCAGACTCCTTGCGATTGAGATTGGTCAATACAGGGAATGGGCGCGCCGAAGACGTTATTGCCACTTTGACTTCGGGTAAACATGAATTTCAACTTGTAGTGGGTGGGCTAGAACCCCAAACGGAAAAAACCATAAGCCTCCCACTGGGCAACTTTATGGAAGTTACAGGACTACCCGCAGAAAAAATCCAACTATTCATCAAAGAAAAGGGCACCGCATTTACCGTAAATGCATGGGACAAAGCCATTGCAAAAAACACGGGGGAAGCAAACGAATCCAACACCGCCGTTCAAAGCGACCCCAACCTCATCCGAATCCAAAAGAATCCGGTAGACCTGGATATTTTAGGGATATCGTGGAGTCCAGACAGCAAAATGGCAGCGGTCCTTTCTACAGGGCAAATTGCCCTCTACGATAACTTGAGTAAAAATAAAATTCGCAGCTTTTCGACCGACGGAGCGAAGCCCATTTCGGTCATTTTTAGCAATTCCAGCACGTTCTTGATTGCGGCCTTGAGCAACCAATCCATTTTGGTTTTTGACATTAAAAGCAGTCAAATCTTTCAAAGCTTTTCCGCTGAAAAAGCCATTCAGCGCATCTACAATACCGGGAACAGCGATGAAATTTTAGTGCTTTTGAACCAGCTTGAGGCCGTTACCTACAACTTCCGCACAGGGCGTATCATCCGGCAAAATTCCATCAAATACCCCGACCCCATCCAACAAGTGCAACTCGATCCCCGGTTGAGCACCTTGGTGGGGATTTCCGATAAAAACGTAAAGGCCATTGACTTCAATTCCGGTGTTATCAAATGGAATGTTCGTTTAAGCCAAAACTGTGTTCACGATTTAAAAATTGACCCCACCGGTCAACACGTTTTGATTTTGGGATGCGATTCCACAGCCACCGTCTACGAATTGAGTACCGGTAAAAAAGTGCGAAATCTCGAACACAACAAAACCAAGCAAATAGATTCCCATTGGGCCAGCAACCGCGGTTACCTGCTCACGCTAACTTCCCAAGGACTGGCTCTATTTTGGGACGATATTGACTTTATTCCCGTGGAATCGTATCCGATTTCTCTCAAAGAACTGGATCATATTACCGTCTCGCCCGATGGCAACCACCTCCTGTTTTACTCCGATTCAACGCTGGCCTTTTACAAAACGGGGCGTCGAGCACAACTGGAAAATGAATTGACCCTCCAAGGTGCAACATCATGGGCAGGATCCATGGAATTGGACGATTATGGCAAAACCGCTCTCTCCAACTTTGAAGCTGGAAAAGCACAAGACCAGTTTGAAACGTCAGAAGAGTTTCAGCTACGTCGGCGCACCGAATTGCGAAGTTTGGCGAAAATTCTCTATAACCAGACGTTGCAAAACGAAGCCAACCAAAATTTGATGACGAATCGCCGAACGACGGAAATTGCAAACAGCCGCAAACGCATCCGCATTCCCTCCGTCGGTATTGAATTGGGAAAATACGACCTGCGAAGTGGCGAATACAGCATACGCATCCAAGACCAATGGGACCGCATCCCAATGAGCAAAGAAGACGCGCGCCATTTTTTCATAGCGGGCTCCAATCTCCGCGCAGAAGCCATCCAACAATTAAATGAGAAACTGGATGACTCCATCTGGGTAAATGCCGTTTTGTACCATCCCACCTCGGGCATGGCACTCCCCTTCGGAAAACACATTCCTCTATCCGGTGGGGCTTTGAGTACCGACTTGCCCCCGTCCCTTGAAGTAGTGGCCGTCCAATTCGAAGACCACGACGAAGACCAAATACTCTCTGCTGGAGAATCGGCTCAAATCCGATTCACCCTTGCCAACAAAGGCCAGGGGTCTTCACGAATGCTGGTATTGACAGGCGAATCGAGTTTCGCAAGCAGCGGATTGATCGGATTTTTGGACCAACTCAAGCCCGGTGAAACCAAAGACGTCTTCATTGCGTTGACCGGCCCTCTCAATCTCACCGATTCGAACAACACCCTTCGTTTCAAAATAACCGATGGTGCAGGCTTTAGTGCCGCCCCCATTACTTTGAAATTAGAAACCAGGGCGTTCCGGAAACCCGACGTTCAATTTCGCGATGTAGCCGTTGCCGACGTCGAGGGGCGCTCCGTTATCACTCCAGGTTCCGTCGTATCTATAACTGTACGACTGGGCAACCAAGGGGAAGGAACCGCCAATCAGGTTAATGCGAAAATCAATGCTGGAACCGGGGTTGTCATTCTTAATTCCATCGACAACAGCTTAATTGTTTCCTTGGGTGCCATGAGCCCTGGATCCTTCAAAGACTTCACTTTTCAGGCCTATTGCAACGATTTAACCAATGCATTTCCTGTATCGCTGGCCATTAAAACAGAAAACCAAGAAACATTTGGCCTCCCCCAAGACCTCGGGTTGGTGATCAACACCCAACAAAAAGGCCTCACCGAATTGTTCTTTAAAAAAGATGCCGGTGTAAGCAATGCAAATACGCTCGACGATCTGAAATTCACCCCTACGCCTGGCCGACCCATTCGAGAGAACGCAGTTGCTCTCGTCATTGGCAATAAAAACTACAAATGGGGCATTCCCGCTGTCGAATATGCCATCAACGACGCCTTCTCCGTTAAGGAATTCCTCATTCACCATCAAGGGTACAAACCGGGAAATATCATTCTGCTGGAAAATGCAACCCTGTCGGACTGGAAAGTTGTGCTCGGCGACGGTACCGTAAAAGGCCGTTTGCACGATGTGGTAAAGCCCGGAATTACGGAACTCTTCGTTTACTACTCCGGACACGGTGCACCCGGTGTAAACAGTGGCGAAAGCTTCTTACTTCCCGTCGATGCAAATCCGGACAAACTGGAACTGACTGCTCTTCGCCTGAGTCAATTTATTGAAACCATTGCCTCTCTCAACCCAGTCAAAACCACATTTGCCGTGGATGCTTGTTTTTCCGGCACTACAAATACTGGAGGCAACCTCATTAAAGGCGCTTCTTCTTTGGCCATTAAACTGAAGCCCATCGCACAACAGAAGCCAAACCAAGTTATCCTGACAGCATCCGGCGACAATGAAGTGGCCAGTTGGTACGACGACAAACGACACGGTCTATTCACCTATTACCTTCTGAAAGGATTAAGTGGTGGTGCCGACGCAGACAAAAACCAAGCCGTTACAACCGGGGAATTGCGTCAATTTCTATTGGATCAGCAAAGCGGGATTCCCTATAAAGCCCGAGAACTTTTCTCGCGCGACCAAAATCCGCAAATCACCGGAAGTGAAAATTTTGTATTTTAACCGAACAAAAATCAATACCAAACCCTTATGAACGCCGCTAAAAAACTCGTCCTTTTTGCTTTTTCAGCCGTATTGTTAACCGCATGCGGAAGTAAAAAACCATTCGATTATCAAAAGAAATTCGACTTTGGAAAGGCTGGTAAAACCGCCCGCAAAGAAGCCCGTCGTTACGAAAAACAAGGCTACGTCGTATTTCCAGGAAACCCACCTTTGGAGAATCAGTTGAATGCCGCTTATGCGAAGCAAAGCGAAGTGGATGACAAAGGCCTACCTCGTTGGATTGTTGCCAATGGCTCGGCGGTTGGCCAAAACCAACAGGCCTCTTCCATGCAAGCCATTGAAATGGCAAAAAACAACCTGGTCGCTCTCATTGAGTCCAACATGAAAAATGTCGTTGAATCGGATGTTGCCAACAACCAATTGAGCAACGAAGAAGCAGTCTCTATAACAAACTCCATCATGGTGTCGGTCAACAAAGTTTCTAAGCGACTAGGCATGGTGACCCCATTGTTTCAATCGTACCGTCAATTGAGTAACGGAAACTACGAAGTTCAAATGCTGATCGGTTACAACTACGAAATGGTAAAAAACCAGATTCTGGCTGAAATGAAAGCCCAATTGCAATGGGAATCCGATGAAATGCGCACGAAATATGAGCGCTACTTGAACCCTGAGCTTCAAAAGTAAAACTCTCCCATTATGCGTCTCCCTCTTGCAGTGCTGCTCCTTGTGAGCAGCACTGTCCTTTTTGCCCAAAAAGTATTCAACGTCAAAGGAACCTACACCTTCATGGTGCGGGATGACTTGACTTTGGCAGAAAATAAGGAGATGGCCATTCGGATGGCTAAGGTTCAAGCTGTAAAAGACCAGTTTGGAGAAGTCCTTATTCAAGGAAACTCCACGTATCTCTTGTCATCCAACTCCGATAAACCGCAAGAAAACAAACAACTCTACTTGTTTAGTTCCGAGTCCATTCTAAACGGCGAATACCTGCGTGACACCGAACCCCCAAAGACAAAAACCTATTCAGACGCTCAAGGAAAACTCTGGGTGGAAGCACTGGTACACGGTGCTGCAACGGCATTGGAACACCGAGAACCCACTTTCACCGCCAAATTGGCCACCTGCCCAAAAGAATCCTGCGTAACCAATCAATTCATCCACGGTCAAGATTTCTTGGTTCAATTTCAAGCCGGTCGAAGCGGTTACCTTTATGTTTTCTTGGATGATGTCGTTGCGAACAAAAGCCAATTGGTCTTTCCAGTAAACAATGAACAATTGCGAATTTTATCCGAACCCTATTTCGAAGCCAACGAACAAGTTTGGTTGTTTGATGGGGGTTCCCAACACAGCAAGTCCCCTTATAGCATCGTGGCCGACTTAGCAAGTTCCAATGGAGAACTAACCGAAAAACTCGATAAAATCTACTTCATTTTCTCGCCCCAACCTCTGAAATTGCCCCCCTTCCGATCCAGCGAATCCTCTTCAACGGAATGGGCCCAATTGGATGAAATGCCCATGGTAGAATTTCAAACATGGCTTCACAAACTCCGGGCAATCAACAAAGACCTCGAATACCACTGGGAACTTTTTACGGTGAGACGATCTTAAACACCGGCACCCGCTGGTAACGCGTCTCAAAATAAGGCGAGTGTTCAAATACCCAGCGCAACTGCGCACCACCGTTCGCGGCAAACGCAGGGTCCGCCTTTTTCTTGGCCTCCAATTCTGCCCGAACAGCTGGATTATCCCTCAACCACTCCGCAGCCGTATCCTCAAATACATAGTCGCTGTACCCCTCTTTTTGCTGCAGAATCGAATTGAAAAATCCCCACACCAAAAACCCATCCGGGGCCGTCGGCTCCAAAGCCTCCGCCAAATACCGACGCTGGGGTTGCCGCGATGAAATCAAATAATCTCCCGCTCGCAATGCCACAGAAACGGTGTCCCGCTCCACCACCACATTCTTGAGCATAAAATGCCCCTCATAGGGCTGTGGACTCACCGAATACGACCGCACCCAAGAGACCTCGGCCCGCACCACCGTATCCCGCTGCACCCGGCGCTTTGTCACCCCGTGTACATCCAACCGTTCCACGGCGTCGTGCCATCCCCCTGAAACCGCCCACACCTCGGGCACCCAGGCCCACGAAACCGCTTTTGCCCTGTCCGAATAACCCACCTTGGTAGAATACGGCTTGGACCGGTCGTAATACAACCGAGGATGTCCAGACACTTCCGAGGGTTTGTACCCGGAACGATACCCTTGAAAACCAACCGCATTGGCCAACGAGTCCACTTTCCAATCCACCGGTACCCTGGACTGCTGCGCCCAATAATTCCGTTGTCCCTCGCGCGCCGCCTTGACCTCCTGGCGCATCCCGCCATATAGCCCGATCAATTCCTCGTTCAACGCCAAAGTCGCATACACCCGATCCTTATACGGTTTCAGCATGTGCGTTTCCGGTACATACGCAAACGTCCCGCGAATGGCCGCATAGCCCGATAAAAACCGTGCGCCCTCCAAAAACACATCCCAGCCCTCTTCGGGGGTATGCCCCCAATGATTCACATAAGGCACCATGTCCCAGCCGCGCTTCTGCATTTTTTGGTAAATCGCCCCGTCCATTTTCTCCCGCAACAGCGCGCCCATCGGTCCGCCCAATTTATCCGACTGCGTGGTCAACAAGGTCATCACATGTTGGTAGTCCGCACCATTGCTCACATGATTATCAATCAACAAATCCGGATCTACCGACTCAATCAACCCCACCAAAGCCCGGGTCTCTAGGGCATCGACCTTCATAAAATCCCGATTCAAATCCAAGTTTTGGCTATTCCCCCGGGCTCCAAATTCCTCCGGACCGTTTTGATCCACCCGAGAAAAGGCACTGCGCTCCCGCATTCCGCCGATGTTGAACACCGGAATCACCACCAATACCGTATTGGGAGGCAAGGTCGACATTCCCGTCAACACATTGCGCACCAACATCATGCTGGCATCGATACCATCCGGTTCCCCGGGGTGAATTCCGTTGTTGATCAAAACCACTAGTTTCCCCTGGCTTTTCCATGCCGATGGATCCAAATCACCCTCCAAGGAAACGATAGCCGCATGCAAGGGAAATCCGGCGTCGGTTTCCTTCCCAATGCTCTCCCATCGCATGGTTCTTGGATAAGCCGCAGCCAACCCCTGATAATACCGAATGACTTCTTCGTACGTGGCCGTTTTCGTTCCTCCCGACGTTTCAAAAACGGTCGGGAAACCCAATCCCTTTTCACCATAGACCAAAGAGGTTTCCGCAAAAACCAATACCACCAAGGCCATGAAAAAGGTCCTCCTCAATTGCATACTTGCCATATCGCCGAAGGTAACACATTCCCCTTTTTGAAATTCCATCCGGCCCATCGAACAACCCGACCCCATTTACGTCTCGGTATTCTTTGCGGCTCGACTTCTTCAAAACTTCCGCGAAATGCCTTTTTCGCAGGCTACAAAACTGCTTTTTGTCGGGCCTGAAAAACAACCAAAAAAAATTCCTCGTTTGTACCGCCACCCCGTCAATCCCACTTGGGGAAATTCACTGGCTGGATTTACCCTCTTTCTTACCGGCTACATCCTAACAAGCCATCCTGAAATCATGCCCTTCTGGTTGGCCTTTACGCTCGCCTTGGTTGGTAGTTTTTGGACCAGTGGGCTCCAACTTAAGCCAATCCTCCTAACCATATCCCGGAGATAAACCTCGTCCGCGCTAGTAGACGCAAAGCTGCTAACGAACCGTTGACCCGACGGGCATACCCGCCCCCGGGGCAACAAAGTCCAAACGCCCCGTTGCCGGATCCTCTGCCATAAGAAGCATTCCTTCCGAAGCAATACCGCGCATCATGCGCGGGGCCAAATTGGCCAACAAAAGGACATCCCGACCAACCACATCTTCGGGCTGGAAATGTTCGGCAATCCCACTCAAAACTGTCCGGACGTCAATGCCCGCATCCACGGTCAATTTCAATAACTTATCCGCTTTCGGAACGCGCTCAGCGGCAACAATACGCGCAACACGCAAATCCAATCCAGCAAACTGATCGAACTGGATTTCGGGCTTCAATGCATCCAAAACCACCCCTTTATTCGCTCCCTCATTTGATGCAGTCGGAGCAGCGCGCTCCGCAAGCTTCGCGCGCTGCCGCTCCACGGCATCTTCTTCCACTTTGTCAAAGAGCAATTCCGGCGTCCCCAAAGGATGACCCGCAGACACCAGAACACCGCCGTCCAAAGCTGACCAATTGGCCTGCTCCAAACCCATCATCTTGCGGATTTTTTCAGCCGACGATGGCAAAAAAGGTTCCATCAAACTTCCCAACGCAGCCACCACCTGAGTAGCAACCGCCAAAACCGTTTCGGTTCGTTCTGCATCGGTTTTGATCAACTTCCAAGGTTCTTGATCCGCCAGGTACTTATTTCCCAGACGCGCCAATTGCATTGCCTCCGAAAGAGCATCCCGGAACCGATACGATTCCAAAGAAGACTCTACAGCCGCGCGCTGAACCCCTATGGCTTGCATAATCGCCTGATCTTCCTCACTCAAAACGGTGCGAATGGCCGGAGCCACTCCATTGTAGTATTTGTGATTCAAAACCACCACGCGATTCACCAAATTTCCCAAAACCGCAACCAGTTCCGAATTCACACGGGTTTGAAAATCTGCCCACGTAAAATCATTGTCCTTGGCCTCCGGCATGGTCGCACACAAGACATACCGAAGTTCATCCTGCTTGCCTGGAAAATCTTCCAAATACTCGTGCAGCCAAACCGCCCAGTTCTTCGACGTCGACAACTTCTTGCCTTCCAAATTCAAAAACTCATTGGCCGGTACCTCCGCAGGCAATTGATACCCTCCGTGCTCCATTAAAATGGACGGGAAAATAATGCAATGGAAAACGATGTTGTCCTTGCCAATGAAGTGAACAATGTCCGTATCCTCCGACTTCCACCACTTTTCCCAATCCGCTCCAAAAAGCTCTTGGGTTGCCGTGATGTACCCCAAAGGAGCATCAAACCACACATACAAAACCTTACCCTCCGCGCCTTCGACAGGCACAGGAACTCCCCAATCCAAATCGCGGGTCATGCTCCTGGCTTGCAAACCCTCTCCGGCATCCAACCAACTCTTGCATTGGCCATACACCGTTGGTTTCCAATCTGAATGGGATTCGATGTACTCCCGAATTTTCGGAGCTAGCGCATCCAACGGCAAAAACCAATTGGTTGTAGGCCGCAACTCAGGGGCAGCTCCAGACAGGGTGCTCCGAGGATTGATCAACTCCGTGGGACTCAGCGTACTTCCACACTTCTCGCACTGATCTCCATAAGCCTCATCGTTTGCACATTTTGGGCATGTTCCTACAATCGTCCGATCTGCCAAAAATTGCTGGGCTTCGGGGTCAAAATACTGCAACGTTTCTCTGGCCTCAAAGACCCCTTTGTCGTACAAATTCTTGAAGAAACCCTGGGCCACTTCGCGATGCAAATCCGAGGAAGTCCGCGAATAAATGTCAAACGAAATACCAAAATCCTCGAAGGCTTTCCCCATCAACGCATGGTATTGATCTACAATGGCTTGCGGGGTTGTTCCTTCCTTCCGCGCTTTCACCGTAATAGCCATCCCGTGCTCGTCGGAGCCGCAAATAAAGGCCACCTCCCGGCCACGCATTCTCAAATACCGCACGTAAATGTCGGCTGGCAGATAACAACCAGCTAAATGACCGATGTGGATAGGTCCATTGGCGTAAGGGAGTGCCGCAGTGACTGTGGTGCGCTTCGGGATTCGTTTCATGATTTCACAAAGATACACCACCTAAAAAGCTTACCGGTCGCTAACCATCGTCAATCAAGTACCACTGGATTTCACCGTGAATCACGACTGCCAAGTATATGCCGATGGGAACCTTAAGCTTTTTGTACCGTGCCCAGGCATCCAAAGCATACCGTATGCGGTTCTCCTGCTGACGGGTTA
>JBILEM010000218.1:0-2850 GCA_044352085.1 Schleiferiaceae bacterium | reverse complement strand
GAAAGAGCTGGCCTTCGGTGCAGTCTCTCCCTCAAATGTGGAGGAAATCGATGGCAGCGGGCGTTGGGTACTTCCTGGATTTGTGGACAGCCACACCCATGCCGTTTTTGCGGCTTGGCGGGAGGGCGAGTTTGCCCAGCGCATAGCTGGAGCCACCTACCAAGAAATTGCCGCAGCCGGGGGTGGGATTCTGAACAGCGCCCGGGCGTTGGACCAACTCCCCGAAGAAGTTCTGGCGGAAGACGCCTTGAGGCGATTGGTCGCCCTGAGCAAAACCGGCACCACGGCATTGGAAATCAAATCGGGCTATGGCTTGAACTTTGAAGCCGAACGAAAAATACTGCGGGTGATCCGAAGGTTGAAGGAAACAAGCCCGCTGGATATAAAGAGTACGTTTTTGGGACTGCATGCGGTACCCAGGGATTTTCCCGGTGGAAAACCGGCGTACGTGGCAGCAGCCTTAAACGACTGGCTTCCTCGCATGGTGGACGAGGGCTTGGTGGATTTTCTGGATGCCTTTGTGGAGGACGGATACTTTGATCTGCACGATTTGGACTTGCTTTTGGAGGCCGGCCAGCGCTGGAATGTACCGGTGAAGGTGCATGTGAATCAGTTCACGGAGTTGGGCGGGGTGCCGGCCGCCGTGGCGGCGGGCGCCTGGAGCGTGGACCATTTGGAGGTAGTTGGGGAGGCCGATGCCGCCGCCTTGGCGGCGGCATGGGCCGACCAAGCCCAAAGTCCCCTCCCCCATGCGGAACGACCCCGACGCACCCTGCCTGTGGCCTTGCCGGCGTGCAGCCACTTCCTGCCGTTGCCCTATACCCCGGCCCGCATGCTGCTGGACCGGGGGGTTCCCGTTGGTATCGCTTCCGACTTTAACCCGGGATCGTCGCCTTGCAGCAATGCGTTTTTGCTGTGGAACTTGGCCTGTACCCACCTCAAAATGACCCCCGAGGAGGCTTTGGTAGGGCTTACCTTGCACGGGGCCTATGCCCTGGGATGGGAACAGCAAATGGGCAGTATTTCGGTGGGCAAGCAAGCCGACTTTGTTTTAACCCACCCCGCTCCCAGCCTCGCTTATTTCCCCTACCGGTTTGGAGAGAATCATGCCGACCGGGTGTTTAAGAAAGGATTAGAACTTTAATTACAGGCTTTAAGATGTTAAAATATACCCAGATACGAAACGGCGAGTCACGCTGGGGCGAGGTTTTGGAGAACTCCCCTTGGGACCGGCCCGACGTGCGGTATGTTTTGGTAGGCATTCCAGAAGACATCGGGGTACGCGCCAACGGGGGTGTCGCCGGTGCGGCCCATACCCCCGAAGCCGTTTTTCGGGCCCTGTGCAACTTGCAATCCAACCGCTGGACTCCCTCCGGGGTGGGCTTATGGGGGCTGGTCGAGGTCGATGACCTCCAGCACCTCTCCCAAGGTCTGGATTCCCGCCAATCGGCGGATTTGGAACGCCTGCGCGAGCTTACTTCCGAGGTTGATAATCGGGTGCAATCGGTCCTGCTTTCTATTTTTCAAGCCGGCAAAATCCCGGTTGTGCTCGGTGGCGGCCACAACAATGCCTACCCCCTATTGGCCGCGGCCTTTGCGCACCGGGGAGCGCCGCTCGACGCCTTGAACCTGGATGCCCACACGGACTGGCGCCCCCTGGAAGGCCGGCATTCCGGCAACGGGTTTACCGCCGCCCGGCAAGCCGGTGTCCTTTCCCACTACGCCGTATGGGGCCTGCAGGAGAGTTATACCCCCGAGGCCATTTGGAACGACTTTGCAGGCGATTCAAAGCGCAGTTATGCCACCTACGAGTCGTTTGCCGTACGCCAGGAATGGACCGAAGACGATGCCTTTGCGCGATGCCTGCAGTTTTTGCGCCCCGACGCCCCCTTTGGATTGGAAGTGGACGTCGATGTAGCGTCTAACTTTCCCTCCAGTGCCCAGAGTGCCACCGGCGTTGGCGTACAATCGTTGCGCCAAAAAGTCTACCAAGCAGCACAAACCCAGCGTCCCGCCTACCTCCACCTGTGCGAAGCGCACGCCATCGATCCAGAGGGACGTCCGATTCCCGGTGTTGCCAAGGCCTTGGCCGCCTTGGTGGTTGACTTTATTCGAGGCATGGAGGCTCCGTTGGAATGACCGACGCACGTTTGCCCCTCCGGAAATGGACCGACCCCCGCCTGACCGGGTGGTTGGAGTGCATTCCCAATGTATCCGAAGGACGGGACAGCGTCCACTTGGAGGCGATGGAAGCCGTCGTTCGCTCCGTTCCTGGAGTGTACCTGCTGCACCGCGACACCAACGCAGACGCCCACCGAACCGTTTTTACCTGGGTGGGGCAGGCAGAAGCCGTAGCGGAAGCTGCATTTCAACTCTACCGCTGGACGTCGGAGCACCTTGCCATGGAGGAACACCACGGCGCCCACCCCCGACAGGGCGCAGTAGACGTTTGCCCCTTGGTTCCCCTGGGAGAAACGCCTTGGTCTGTGGCCACCGAAACAGCCCAAAAGTTGGCTCACCGACTGGCCACAGAACTCGATTTAGGAGGCTGGTTCTACGAAAAAAGTGCCACCCGGCCCGAACGCACGCGACTGGCCGACTTCCGCCGGGGAGGGTACGAGTCCCTGCCCGCAAAGGCCGTCGACCCTGCTTGGACTCCCGATTTCGGCTCCTTTTCCCGCTGGAAAAAAACTGGGATGACGGTGGTGGGAGCCCGTCCGCTCCTCGTAGCCTACAATTTCACCCTCAGCCCGTCGTTGGACCTCACCGACGCCCAATGGATTGCCGCACACATTCGAGAACCCAAAGGCGGAATGCCCGGCCTGCGGGCGTTGGGCTGGTACCTGGACG
>JBILEM010000217.1:0-2873 GCA_044352085.1 Schleiferiaceae bacterium | reverse complement strand
TCCAAAAACTGCTCCGCCTCCGAATTCCGCCAGCGGTAAATGCTTTGCTTTCCGTCTCCCACCACCAAGGCGGTGCCGCTGGCCCCGCGTTCCTGCGACGACAGGGCGTTGTCCAGCAGGGGGTACAGGTTTTCCCACTGCACCCGGCTGGTGTCTTGGGCTTCGTCGATGAAAAAATGGCGGAAACGGGAGCCCAGGCGTTCCAGCAAATACTCGCCGTTTTGCTGAGCCAGCTCCTTGTAAATCAGACTGTTGAATTTCGACAGGGGCTGCACGCCGCGTTCTTCGCACACCGCCTCGTAGGCCACGGCCAGGGCCTGGAGCACCCCGGTAGCAAAGGCGTTTTTGGCAAAAAACCGCGCCCGCAGGCTGCCGGCATAGGCCTCTTCGGCTTGCTCAAAGGCCCGCACCACCTGCTCCTTGGTGCCGTCGTCCAGCAAGGCCTCGTTGGCGGCATTGGACTTTTTGGCGTCCTTCAACCAGGCCGCCTCGCCGCTGAACATCTTCAAGACGGTGTCCGACGGCGCTTTGTCGTAACCATCGAATGCCGTTTCTCGGAACCACTTGGGCAGGGTGCCCCGGCTGAATTCGGACAGGGGCACGCCGCAAGCCAAGAGAACGCGGTAGCCCTCGGTGGCAGCGGCGCGGATTCGGGCGTCGGCCTGGGCCACTTCCTGGCGCAGGGACTGGGCCCACGCCTGCAGCTGGTCCATGGGAACCTCCGCCAGCGCTTCCCAGTGCGGACGGCTGGACTCCTTGCTGAGGTGCTCGGACACCGACTCCAACGACCGGGTGGCGTCCCACCCCTTTTCGTCTTCCAGGTTGGCGCGCACAAAGGCCTCCAAGATCGACGTCAGCGCGGGGTCCACCCCTACTTGGTCCAGCACGCGCAAGACGGCTTCCTGTTGGAGGGATTTTTCGTTCAATTCGACGGCAAATCCGTCGGGCACTTGGAGGTCGTACCGAAAGGTTTTGACCAGGCGCAGGGCGAATTTGTCCAAGGTTTGGATGGAGACGGAGCCGTAGTCGTGGAGGGTTTTGCGCAAGGCATCGTGGGCCCGTTCGGTCACCTCCTCGGGGGTCCACCCGTGGGTTTCGACGAGGCGTTCGCCCATGGAGGCCCATTTTTCCCAGCGGTCTGCGGGTTGGGCCAGGTCTTCCAGCACGGCCAGCACGCGTTCCCGCATTTCTCCCGCGGCCTTGTTGGTGAAGGTCATGGCCAAGATGCTGCCGGGCAGAACGCCGTGCAGGGCCAGGTCCACGTATTCGTACACCAGCCGGAAGGTTTTGCCCGCTCCCGCACTGGCCTGGAACACGCTAAACGGCTGCAGGCGCTTGGGGAAGTCCGACGGGGTGCCGGTCGGGGCAGGTTGGGGGGACTGAGAGTGGGGCATGGTGGGCAAGGGCTTGGGCTGGGCGATGGGCGGGCAAAAGAGCGGTGCGAAAAAAACGGACGAAAACCGGAGCAGCACGGGGCCGAAATCGAAGCCAAGGCAGGCGCAAACACCGGCCCATCCCCCGTCCCCGATTCTCCGGCAGTCGTTCTTCAAATTTATCGGTTTGGAACGGTTTCTGCTCCTACATTTGTAAGAACATTCCCGATTTTCTAAACGTTATCCCATTTATGTTTACACTTCCCAACCTTCCCTACGCCTACAACGCCTTGGAGCCGAACATCGACGCGCGCACCATGGAGATTCACCACTCCAAGCACCACCAGGCCTACATCAACAACCTGAATGCCGCCATCGAGAACACGCCCATGGCCAATAAGTCTTTGCTGGACTTGATCACGCACCATATCGACGTTCCCGCGGTACGCAACAACGGCGGAGGCCACTTCAACCACAGCATGTTCTGGACGGTGATGGCGCCCAACGGCGGCGGAGCTCCAACCGGAGCAGTAGCTGAGGCCATCACGGCCGCTTTTGGCTCGTACGACGCCTTCAAGGAGACCTTCTCCAAGGCCGCTGCCACCCGCTTCGGCTCCGGCTGGGCGTGGTTGTGTGTCAACAAGGCAGGCAAATTGGAGGTGTGCAGCACCGCCAACCAAGACAACCCCCTTATGCCCGGCGTGGGATGCGAAGGCACCCCCATCCTCGGCCTCGACGTCTGGGAACACGCCTACTACCTCAACTACCAGAACCGACGTCCGGACTACATTTCCGCCTTCTACAACGTCATCAACTGGAACGAGGTCAACAAACGCCTCGCCGACGCGACGAAATAAGGTCGACTTTACGTCAAAGGAAAACCCCCGCAATGCGGGGGTTTTTATTTGGCATACATTAATGATTTGGATATAGGGAATCCAAGACTCCGTAGTCCTTTACTTTAGGGGTTGCTCTTGTTTTTTTGGAGCTGAATTCCTGCTTCCTTCAATTTTGCATTGGACTGAAAATCTGTGAATATTGACTTAATAGCTAAAGCTGTTCCAATTGACAAAGTAATAAAGTGGGCGTTTCGCAAAATGGTAGGAGGCTCTTGACCATTCTCTATGAATTGTTCTAAGGCTCTGACTTGAGCATAGGTGCCAAGTCCAGCTACACCAGCAGAGGCAAGCAGAAAATAGTTCCGACGATCTCGCAAAACGCCTGCTTGATAAAGGAAATATCCCGCTTTGGCCTCTGAGGTGTTTAAAACAAACGCTTCCTTAAACTCGACTTCCAAATTTTCACTAGAGGTCGGATTTATTTGACTTATAACAACACCTTTTTCGTTCTCCAAAATAGGCCTGAACAAACTTACTTCGTAGATAAAAACAGTTCCGACCATTTCGGTGCCATTCCGATTGATCCTATTGACTTCTTTGGATTTTAAGTCACTAACAAACCCGATCCGCTCTCCATGAATGACAAGGGTGTCCTAGTCAA
>JBILEM010000216.1:0-2888 GCA_044352085.1 Schleiferiaceae bacterium | reverse complement strand
ACAGAACTCGATTTAGGAGGCTGGTTCTACGAAAAAAGTGCCACACGTCCCGAACGCACGCGTTTGGCCGACTTCCGCCGGGGAGGGTACGAGTCCCTGCCCGCAAAGGCCGTCGATCCTGCTTGGACTCCCGATTTCGGCTCCTTTTCCCGCTGGAAAAAGACTGGGATGACGGTGGTGGGAGCCCGTCCGCTCCTCGTAGCCTACAATTTCACCCTCAGCCCGTCGTTGGACCTCACCGACGCTCAATCGATTGCCGCACACATTCGAGAACCCAAAGGCGGAATGCCCGGTCTGCGCGCGTTGGGCTGGTACCTGGACGGCTACAACCGGGCCCAAGTAAGCTGCAACCTGACCCAAACCGAGGACGTTTCGGCCAAACAGGTCTGGGATGCGGTTGAGCGGTTGGCGGTTGGAAGGGGTGGAAGCGTTTCTGGATCGGAACCTATTGGATTGTTACCGGCACACACCCTGCGGGATTTCTCCAGTCCCCAAGAGGCCTTGGGTTATTTAAAATTGGACCATTTGGCGCCCTTTGACCCGCAGGAGCGGATCTTGGAAAATGCTCTAAACACTTTGCCCTTGGAGGCGTTCTAAACCTATGGAAGTACATAACGCGCGCATTTTAATAACCGGAGGCAGTTCCGGACTGGGAAAAGCCATGGCCGAATCCCTCTTGTCCAAAGGAGCTCGGGTTGCAATAACCGGTCGCGACGAGGAAAAACTCCGCCGTGTGGCGCAGGAGCTGGGTGCTTTGCCCTTGGCCTGCCGCATGGACCACGAAGACCAAATCGTAGCCGCATTTGCCGCACTGGACGACGCCTGGGGAGGCGTCGACGTGTTGATCAACAACGCGGGAATTGGACGCTTTGAACCCATGGACCAGGTAGAATGGGCCCATTTTCAAGAAATCTTCCCCACCAACGTGTACGGAGCGGCCATCGCAGGCCGGGAAGCCGTCCACCGGTTCAAAAAGCAAGGAAAAGGCCATATCATTAACATTGCTTCCAGTGCCGGCGTCAAGGGATTTAAGGAAGGTACCGTTTACGCAGCGTCCAAATTTGCCTTGCGGGGCATGACGGAATGCTGGCGGGAAGAATTGCGTCCCCACAACATCCGGGTGATGCTGGTGAATCCGTCCGGTGTACCCACCGCCTTCAATGCACCCGACCGCACCGAACGTCCGTTGAAAGACAGGCACCTCACCCCGGCAGAAATTGCCCACGCGGTGGTGTCGGTACTGGAAATGGACGACCGCGGCTTCATCCCCGAATTGGGCGTTTGGGCCACCAATCCGTTCTGATGGGGCAGCGGGTAGACGTCTGGCAGTTTGAATTTGCCCGCCAATACTGGTGGTGGGCCTTTGTGCAAATGGGCAAGTCCCTGTTGGCATCAGAACCCATCCCCGGACTCTCTTTTGTGAAACAACTGGGAACTGGCGCGGGAAGCGGATTTTCCGTATTCCCAAACTTTGGTCAATACGTTTGGGTATTGACCTGGACCGGCGAAAATCCGTCCGAACTGGCCCGCTCCTTTTACGAAAGCCACCCCGTTTTTCAGGAACACTTGACCAAGTCCAGCAACAGCCGCTGGTGGAGCCTTCAAGGCATTCGTTCGCACGGCACCTGGAACGGGCAAGCTCCTTTTTCCTGCACACCCCTGCCCGACTTTACCGGCGCCGTAGCGGTGATCACGAGGGCCTCCATTGAGCGCTCCCAGTTTTGGCGATTTTGGAGCCGTGTCCCGGCTTCTGCCCGCATGCTGCGCAACCGACCTGGCCTGGAATTCGCCGTCGGTATTGGCGAACTTCCCCTTGTGGAACAAGCCACTTTTTCGGTGTGGCAGAACCAAGAAGTGCTGGATTCCTTTGCGTACAAAACGCCCGGGCATTCCAAACGCATCCAGGAGACCCACCGTTTTAAATGGTACAAAGAAGAGCAGTTCACCCGTTTTGCCGTTGTGGCCAGCGGGCAGAACGGACTGCCACTTTGACATATTCGGGGACTTGGCACAGCCCTTGCTTCCCTAAAAGCGTCAAACCTTATCGCATAATTATGTCTACTGGAAAAATCAATGTTTCTGCGGAAAACATTTTCCCCATCATCAAAAAATTCCTCTACAGCGACCACGAAATCTTCCTGCGGGAATTGATTTCCAACGCCGTTGACGCCACCAATAAAATCAAGCACCTCTCCAACCTGGGAGAGTTCAAAGGCGAACTGGGCGACTTGACCATTCGCGTGGAGGTCGATAAGAAAAAGAAACAAATCCGCATTGTAGACCGAGGCATTGGCATGACCGCCGAAGAGGTGGACAAGTACATCAACCAAGTGGCCTTCTCCGGCGCGGAAGAATTTGTGAAGAAGTACGAAGGCAAGGTAGACCCGGCCGCCATGATTGGGCACTTTGGCTTGGGATTCTATTCGGCCTTTATGGTGGCCAAAACAGTCGAAATCAAGACCAAAAGCCACACCCAGTCCGCCGAAGACCAAGGCGCTCATTGGCACTGCGACGGCTCGCCCGAATTCACCTTGAAGGCCTTTAAGAAGAAAGACCGCGGCACGGAAATCGTCCTCAATGTGGCCGACGACAGCGAAGATTTTTTGGAAGATTTCAAGATCCGCGAGCTCCTGAAGAAATACGCGCGGTTCATGAGCGTCCCCATCCAATTTGGCGAACGCGACGAGCAAACGAATGTGGCCCCCGAAGGCGAAGAGGCCAAGTACGAGACCAAAAAAGTGCCCGACATCATCAACGCCGATGCTCCCGCTTGGACCAAAAAACCCTCGGAACTGACCGACGAAGACTACAAAAAGTTTTACAAAGCGCTGTATCCCTATAGCTTTGAGGAACCCTTATTCCACATTCACTTGAACGTGGACTACCCG
>JBILEM010000022.1:0-10478 GCA_044352085.1 Schleiferiaceae bacterium | reverse complement strand
GCCCAATTGGCGCAGCAGTTGAATCCCTTTCTGCCCCAAGGATAATTCCTTCGACCCCCAAGGCGATTCGTTTTGGGACGTGTGCCGAACGTCCGGCTGCCGGACGCTGCATGCGTTTACCGCAGCAAATTTCGGGGAACCGTGCTTCTTCTTGTGGCCGTAGAAACCACAAACGCACCCGGAAAAAGCACCCGCCAAGCCGGTAGGTGCTTTTCTGCTTGCATCCGGTAGGCGTAAAATCCCCCGTACACCTTGAAATAGGGAGCGTCGAAATTCAGCGACACACCGGAATCGGGCACCAGGGCACGCGCTTGGTTGCGAATGGCCAAGGCGTCCGTGCGGGTTCCGCTAA
This sequence comes from Schleiferiaceae bacterium, assembly GCA_044352085.1. Taxonomy (GTDB): domain Bacteria; phylum Bacteroidota; class Bacteroidia; order Flavobacteriales; family Schleiferiaceae; genus CAMDTE01. The sequence continues at coordinate 10,126 of JBILEM010000022.1, read as the reverse complement.
ACAGCTGGATGCGGTACGCACTCGGTCCTGGTTTGCTGGCCTTTACGGTCTCGGACAAATCCCGGTACGTGGTCCACGTCGAATCGTGAATTTGGGCCAGGGCAGCGGGGGCCGTCCAGGTGCTCAAAACAAAAGCCAGAATAAGCCGAATGCAAGGTGGGAACATGCCACGAATGTACGGGATTTTGCGTATATTCTAGGGATTTCGGCCGCCCTATTTAGAATCATTATAAATTATAAAAAGCCTAGGCGCAAGGGAGCAAACCGGCCTTTTGTGAATTAATTTTGCCGCGTTTGGTTGAACGATGCCCTTGGCAACACCTATGAAGCAAAACGCCTCTCTCCTCCGCCGATTTGCGGGCTTGTATCTCTTAACGGTACTGGCATTCACTACGTTTGGATTTTCGGCTCACGCTGAGGCAGATGTAGAACTCGGCAAAAAACTGTTTAAGCAGAACTGCGCGTCCTGCCACAAACTCGACAAAAAACTGGTTGGACCGGCCTTGGCCGGGGTTTCCCAGCGTCGTTCCGAGACCTGGTTGATCCAGTGGATTCGGGACAATGCTGCCCTTCGCGCAAGCGGAGACGCGGATGCCAAAGCGATTTTTGAAGAGTACGGCGGGTCTGTAATGACTGCGTTCCCGGCCCTGTCTGACGACGACATCCGCAGCATTATTGCCTACACCGACGCCACTCCAGCCCCTGCGGCCGGTGCGGCCCCTGCAGGAGATGCGGCAGCTGCCCCCGTTGAGGAAGAAAATTCGCCCCTGACGTTGATTATCCTGGGTTCCTTCTTGTCCCTGTTCTTGGTTTTGTTGTTGCGTATCCGCAACACCTTGCGCCAAGTGAAGGGGGAGGAGCCCACTACGATCCTCAAAGACATCGATGGATTCACCCGTATGTTGCTGAATAACAAGCGCATGGTGACCTTCCTGACCATTGTATTGGTATTGTGGTTCTTGCAGGCCGCTTACAGCTACTTGTCTGGAATTGGCGTGGAACAGAATTACCAACCCCACCAACCCATTGCTTTCTCCCACAAGGTGCATGCCGGCCAGAACAAAGTGGATTGCAACTACTGCCACTCTTCGGCCCGCCACAGCAAGCACAGCGGCATTCCTTCTGCCAACGTCTGCATGAACTGCCACATGTACATCGACGGTTCCGAAATCACGGACTCGACCACAGGCCAGCTCAAATACGGAGGCGATCGCTCGCCCGAGATTGCGAAGATCTACGAGGCCATCGGCTGGGACCCAGAGAAGCGCACCTACGTGGAAGGCTACGAGGAGAAGCCCATCAAGTGGGTCCGCGTTCACAACCTTCCCGACTTGGCGTACTTCAACCACGCACAGCACGTTACGGCCGGTGGTGTAGAATGCCAGACCTGCCACGGTCCCGTTGAGACCATGGACGAAGTATACCAATACTCGGAATTGACCATGGGCTGGTGCATCAACTGCCACCGCGAGACCGAGGTGAAGACCGAGTCCAACGGCTACTACGCAGAAATGCACGACAAGCTGAAAGCGAAGTACAAAGGAGAGAAAATCACCGTGGATAAGATCGGTGGTTTGGAATGCGGCAAATGCCACTATTAATCGAGACTATGGCAAGCGAAAAGAAATATTGGAAAGGTTTTGACCAACTGGGCAATACGCCCGTTGCCCAAAAACTGGCGCAAAATGAATTTGCCGAGGAATTGCCCGTTGAGGCAATCTTGGGCGATGGCGCTGTTCTGGAGTCCGCGAATACCACGCGTCGCGACTTTCTCAAATTTGTCGGTTTCTCCACCGCTGCAGCTACGTTGGCAGCGTGCGAAAACCCCATTGTGGAAAGCATTCCGTACGTTGTTAAGCCGGACGCCATCACTCCGGGCATCCCCAACTTCTACGCAACTTCTTACGTCGACGGCCAGGATTTTGCCTCCGTTTTGATCAAAACCCGCGAAGGCCGCCCCATCAAGGTGGAGCCGGGAGACAAGGGATTCTTCAATTCCGGAACGTCTGCCCGTGCGCAAGCCTCCGTCTTGTCGTTGTACGACTCAGCCCGTTTGGCAGGTCCTCAAAAAGGCGAAGAGTCCTCCAATTGGAAGAACGTCGAGGCCGCTTTGAAAGCCGCCGTTGAAAAGTCAAAGTCCGAAGGCAAGACGTTTGTGTTGCTTACGTCTTCTGTATTTAGCCCCTCCACCAAGGCGGTGATTGAGCGTTTGCGCGGAGCCTACCAAAACTTCAACCACGTGCAGTGGGACGCCGCAAGCGTTAGCCAAAAATTGGATGTTTGGGAAGCCCTGACCGGCACCCGTGCATTGCCCTACTACGATTTGAAGCAGGCCAAGGTCTTGGTATCCATTGGAGAAGACTTCTTGGGTGCAGGCATGGCCCAGCAGATGGAGGCCGACTACGCCGCTGGCCGCAAGCCGGGCGCAGGCATGAGCCGCCACTACCAATTGGAAGCCAACCTGTCCTTGTCCGGTTCCAACGCAGACTTGCGCGGAAAGATCAAGGCTTCTGAATACGGTTCGGCCTTGGCTTACCTCTACAACCAAGTGGCCGGAGCTTCCGTCCGCGTCGGTTCATTGAGCAAGGATGCCAAGAATGTATTGGATCGCGCCGCAAAAGACCTTTTGGCCCACAAAGGCGCTTCCGTTGTCTTCGCAGGAGGCAACAACGGTGCCAACGAGCATTTGGCAGCTGCTATCAATGCCGCTTTGGGCAACCTGGGAACCACCGTTCAGGCAGGCAAATCGGTTTACATTGCCCAAGGCAACGACCGCGCCCTGGCCAACTTATCCGCTGACTTGCAAGCCGGTCGGGTAGGAGCCTTGGTTGTGTGGGGTGCCAACCCCGCCTACGCAGCTCCCGGTTTTGCAGACCGCATCAAAAAGGCAGCCTTCTCTTTGGCGCTGACCGACCGCATGGACGAAACGGCAACGCTTTGCACCTACGCGGCTCCCGTTCCCCATTACTTGGAAAGCTGGAACGACTACACGCCAGTTGCCGGCATGTACGCAGTTTCCCAGCCCACCATCGCTCCTTTGTTTGACAGCAAACCCGCTCAGGAAGTCTTTATGAACCTGTTGGGCGATGCAACGTCGTACAAGGACGTTGTGCGCGGAGCCATTGCCGCACGTGGACTTTCCGTCAACGCCATTTTGCACGACGGAGGTATTCAACTCTCCGACGGCCAGTCAGGTGGTGCCGCAGGCGCTGCTTCCAAGGCCCTTGCCGGTGCGTCTGCCGCTGCCGAAGAGGCAGCCAAGGCCGCTCGGAGAATGGGAAGTGGTATTCTACCAAAAAGCGGTGGGTGCGGGCTTCCAAGCCAACAACCCGTGGTTGCACGAATTGCCAGACCCCATCACCCGTGTGACTTGGGACAACTACGTGACCATTGCTGCTGCAGATGCCTTGAAATTGGGCGTTGAGAATGCTTCCGAAAGCAACGGCGCCATCAACGGTTCCTACGTAACCTTGAAGGTGAACGGTGTAACCCTAGAGAACGTTCCTGCGTGGATCCAGCCCGGTCAAGCTGCCGGTACCTTGGGATTGGCCGTTGGATACGGACGCACCCTGGTGGGAAAAGCCGGCAATGGGGTAGGGGTGAATGCCTTCTCCCTCATGAAAGACGGCGCTTCCTACGCGGTAGCACAAGTGAGCCTGGGCGAAGACGAACACCCCTTTGCATCGGTTCAGTTGGGCAACACCATGATGGGCCGCAAAATCGTCAACGAAACCACCTTGGCCACCTTCATGGCCGATGCCAGCGGCAAATCGTGGAACGAGAAAGTCGAGTTCCATACCCTGCAAGGCAGCGTAGGCGCCAACGAAGCCAACCTGTGGCCCGACCACGACCACAAGACCCTGCACATGTGGAACATGAGCATCGACTTGAACGGTTGCATCGGTTGCGGAGCCTGTGTGGTTGCCTGCCATATCGAAAACAACGTTCCGGTTGTCGGAAAAGACGAAGTTCGCCGTTTCCGGGACATGCACTGGTTGCGCATTGACCGCTACTATTCGTCGGACACCACCCACGAATCCGCGGAGGCAGACGGCCAAGGCGTGATGGCGAAGTACGCGGCCATGGAAGTTCCTTCCGCGAGCCCCGAAGTGGTTTTCCAACCGGTAATGTGCCAGCACTGCAACCACGCTCCGTGCGAAACGGTTTGCCCTGTATTGGCCACCACCCACTCGCAAGAGGGTCTGAACCACATGACCTACAACCGCTGCATCGGAACGCGTTACTGCGCGAACAACTGCCCCTACAAGGTTCGTCGTTTCAACTGGTTCAACTACATGAAGAACGAGAAGTTCAGCAGCGTCAACCCGTCTCAGGACGATTTGGGCCGCATGGTGTTGAATCCCGACGTTACCGTTCGTTCCCGCGGTGTGATGGAGAAGTGCTCTTTCTGCATTCAGCGCATTCAGTACGCCAAGTTGGAAGCGAAGAAAAAGGGCGAGCCCATGGCCGACGGTGCCTTTACCACGGCTTGCGCGCAGGCTTGTTCCACCGGTGCCATTGGATTTGGCGACGTGAACAAAGCCGGCAGCCTTGTATCTGTGGCCAAGCAAGATCCTCGCGCATACCATTTGTTGGAAGAAGTGGGCACCCAGCCTTCCGTCTTCTACCAAACGAAAGTTAGAAACCAAGCTTAATCCTGCGATTGCACATGCATTACGAATCGCCCGTTCGAGAGCCCCTGGTATTAGGGGACAAGACGTACCACGATATCACGCTGGACGTTGTTCGCCCTGTCGAGTCTACGGCTCCTAAAAGCTGGTGGATTGCCTTCGGGATTGCCCTGGCCATGTTCCTGTGGGGCGTGGGCGGCATCCTTTGGACCATTGCCAACGGTATTGGATCCTGGGGTCTGAACAAGACCGTCGGTTGGGCATGGGACATCACCAACTTCGTTTGGTGGGTCGGTATTGGCCACGCCGGAACCTTGATTTCTGCGGTATTGTTGTTGTTCCGTCAGAAGTGGCGTATGTCCATCAACCGGTCGGCAGAGGCCATGACGATTTTCTCGGTCATCCAAGCGGCACTTTTCCCGGTAATGCACATGGGTCGGGTTTGGGTTTCCTACTTCGTATTGCCTATTCCCAACCAGTTTGGTTCGTTGTGGGTAAACTTCAACTCGCCTTTGTTGTGGGACGTATTCGCACTTTCCACGTATTTGAGCGTGTCTACCGTTTTCTGGTACGTCGGTCTGATTCCCGATTTTGCCATGATCCGGGACCGCGCCATTAACCCCATTCAGAAGCACGTCTACCGCATCTTGGCCTTTGGTTGGGGCGGCAAGGCCAAGCACTGGCAGCGCTTTGAAGAGGTGTCGTTGGTACTGGCCGGTTTGGCTACCCCCTTGGTACTTTCCGTACACACCATCGTATCCATGGACTTTGCGACGTCGGTGATCCCCGGCTGGCACACCACCATCTTCCCTCCGTACTTCGTTGCGGGCGCCATTTTCTCGGGATTTGCTATGGTGCAAACCCTGCTGATCATTGTGCGCAAGCTGTTCAAGATGGAGGACTACATCACCATCCAGCACATTGAGATGATGAACATCATCATTATGGTGACCGGTTCGATTGTAGGTGTGGCCTACATCACGGAGTTGTTCATTGCCTACTACTCCGGCGTGGAATACGAGCAGTACGCGTTCTTGAACCGCGCCACCGGTCCCTACTGGTGGGCCTACTGGTCCATGATGACGTGCAACGTGTTTTCTCCCCAGTTCATGTGGTCCAAGAAGCTGCGTACCAACCTGGTTTTCACCTTCATCATCTCCATCGTGGTGAACATCGGCATGTGGTTTGAGCGTTTCGTCATCATTGTGACTTCCTTGCACCGGGATTACTTGCCCTCTTCCTGGGCCATGTTCTCTCCCACGTCTATTGACATTGCTTTCTACATGGGAACCATCGGATTCTTCTTTGTTCTGTTCCTGTTGTACGCCCGCACTTTCCCCGTTATTGCTCAGGCCGAGTTGAAGACCATCCTCAAGTCTTCCGGCGAGAGCCAAAAGAAACACCACACGGAAGACGACCATGCACACCACTGATTCTAAACCCTTGGTACGCGCCCTGTACGACGACGACGATGTTGTCTTGGGTGCCGTCAAAGAGCTCCGCGCGCAAGGCGTAGCGGTGAAGGAAGTTTACTCTCCGTTCCCCATCCACGGCCTGGACAAGGCCATGGGCTTGAAGGAAACGCGCATTGCCATGGCAGCCTTCATGTATGGATTGTTGGGATTGACCACCATCGTGTCTATCACCTACTTCCAAATGATTGTGGATTGGCCAATGAACATTGGCGGTAAACCCAATGCGACTTGGGGATGGAACATGCCTGCGTTTGTACCGGTTGTGTTTGAGCTTACCGTATTTTTTACGGCGCACTTGATGGTTTGGACCTTTTTCGTACTCAACGGATTGTACCCCGGTCGCGCTCCGCAAAACCCGGACCCCCGCACCACCGACGACCTCTTCATGATCGAAGTAGAAGAGGGAGATCATGTGGTTGAGCTTCTGAAGAAGACGGGTGCTATTGAAATTACCCACGCCTAATTGCTGTACGGATGAATATGCACCGCATTTACGCAACAACTGCAGCAATTGCCTTGGTGGCCTTGACTGCGGCCTGCAACTGGGACAAGTCGACTCCCGGCTACGTGTACATGGACGATATGTACCGCTCTCCTTCCCTGGAGGCCTACCAACCTGCTACCCAATTTGCCGACGGTCTTTCTGCCCGTAAGCCGGTAGCCGGAACGGTTTCTCGGGGCGAAGTGCCCTACGGCCTTCCAAATACCAACGAGGCCTACGAGTTGTCCAAGGGCAACGGAGAAGTACCTGCTTCGTATGCCGCTTTGAACGCCGAAGACGGCAAGGTTCTCTACGGCCAGTTTTGCTCGCATTGCCACGGTGAAAAAGGCGATGGAAACGGCATTTTGATGCAGCGCGAGAAGATTTTGGGTGTCCCCGGCTACGGATCCGACCGCCTGCCAGACATCACCCCCGGTTCGGCTTACCATGTGATCATGCACGGTAAAAACAACATGGGTTCTCACGCATCGCAGTTGAGCTACGACGAGCGTTGGAAAATCATCAAGTATGTATTCCAACTGCGCGCTGAGCAAAATGGAGGCGCCCCTGCTGCACCCGCAGCGGACACTACTGCAACGGCTGCCCTGTAACTAATCGCATAAAGTACTACCTATGTTTGTTCTTCCCCGCAATGTCAAATTCCTGGCCTACGCGTTGGTTCTCGCGGGTGCTGTGGGTTTGGCGATAGGATTTACCCAAGAACCGGCTTCTGCATCCGGCCACGATGACCACGGCCACGCAGCAGCCACGGAGCACCACGAGGCGGCTGTCTCTCACGACGAAGCCGTTGCCCACGTGGACACCGCTGTTGCAGCCGACACCGCTGTAGCCGCTGCTCATTCCAGTCACGATGACCATGCAGCCCCTACTGCCCACGAAGAGCACGACGCCCACGCAGCCGAAGGCCACGGTGCGCACAGTGCGGAAATGCACGATGCCGGTCACGACGCTCACCATGTGGACCAAAGCGGAAACCGCCCCTGGTCTGCCTTGCTGGTGAATTCCATTTTCTTCTTGTCCTTGGGCATCGGAGCCACCTTCTTCTTGGCGATTCAATACGCCGCTCAGGTGGGTTGGTCGGCCGGTTTGACACGGGTTTTTGAAGCGGTAGCCCTGTGGGTCATTGTCCCTCTGTTGGTGATTTTGGTGATTGCCATCGCTGGGGTGAGCCACGTACACGGCATTTGGCACTGGATGCACGAAGGAATCACCGACGTGAACAGCCCCAACTACGATTCCATCATTGCTGGAAAGGCGGGTTATTTGAACGGTCCGTTCTTCTTGGCGCGTTTGGTGGCCTACATCGTGATTTGGTTTGGCGGTGCCTACTTGCTGCGCAAGAACAGCTTGGCTGAGGATGCTTTGCCCAAAGGCCAGCACCTGTGGAACAAGCAACGTTCCTTGTCTGCCGTTTTCTTGGTGTTGTACGCCGTAACGTCCTCCACCAGTGCATGGGACATCATCATGTCCATCGACGCACACTGGTTCTCCACCTTGTTTGGTTGGTACACCTTCGCGGGTATGTTTGTAACATCCATCGTTGTTTTGAACCTGTTGGTCATTTACCTCCGCATCGGCGGTCATTTGCCTTGGATCAACGAGAACCACCAGCACGACTTGGGCAAGTTCTTGTTTGCCTTTAGCATTTTCTGGACCTACCTCTGGTTTTCCCAGTACATGCTGATTTGGTACGCCAACATCCCCGAAGAAGTGACCTACTACATGGCGCGTTTTGGCGAGTACAAGCCGTATTTCATTGCCATGGTGGCCATGAACTTCTTGGTTCCTTTCTTGCTGTTGGTGGGCCGGGATACCAAACGGATTGTTGGTTTTGTCTCTTTGGCGTCTTTCTTTGTTTTGGTGGGTCACTGGATGGACCACTACATCATGATCATGCCCGGATCGGTGGGTATGGATTACGGATTTGGTGCGTCTGAAATCGGTGGGTTCTTGTTCTTCGCTGGGTTGTTTATCCTCGTTGTAGGACGCAATTTGGCCGCTGCCCCTCTGAAGCAGCACAACCACCCCCTTTTGAAAGAAAGCGAACTGTTCCATCAATAAGCCAGGCATCTCATGAACGGAATTTTAATAACAACAGTGCTTGTATTGGCGGTTTTGGCCGTCATTCAAATTGTGCGGATTTACGAAATGTCATCGGCCATTCGGAACGAAGACACCGCAATCCCTACGCCTGAAGACAACGATCGCCAAGGTCTGTGGATGCTGCTTTTTGGCATCGCTTTTATTGTCTCTTTTTTCGCCATGGTGGCCGCCTGGATGCCCGAAACATTGGGTACCCCAGCTTCCGAGCACGGACCCCAGTACGACAACTTGTGGGACATCTCCATGGGCATCATTTTGGTGATGTTCTTGATTGTTCAACCCGTTCTGTTCTACTTTGCCTACAAGTACCGCGGTACAGCCGGGCGCAAGGCCTCTTACTTTGAGCACAACAACAAGTTGGAGTTGATTTGGACCGTCGTTCCGGCGGTGGTGTTGGCGGTCTTGATCCTGTATGGCTTGAGCACCTGGAACACCATCATGCACCCGTCCAAGGACAAAGAGCCGATTGTGATTGAGTTGTACGCCCAGCAGTTCAAATGGACGGCTCGGTATTCGGGTAAAGACAACGAGTTGGGCGCTGCCAGCGTACGCATGATTGCCGGCACCAACACCGTTGGGGTAGACACGTTGGACCCCAAAGCCGCCGACGACAAAATCACCGGCGAGTTGTACCTTCCTGTAGGTCGTCCGGTCCTCTTCAAGTTCCGTTCACAGGACGTTATCCACTCGGCGTACATGCCCCATTTCCGTGCCCAAATGAACTGTGTACCGGGAGTACCCACCCAGTTCCAGTTTACGCCTACCGTGACCACCGCAGACATTCGCAAAGATGCCGACATGGTGGCCAAAATTGCCCGCGTGAATGCCGTCCGGGCGAAGGCAGGCAAGGAGGCTTATACCTTTGACTACGTCTTGCTTTGCAATAAAATTTGCGGATCTGCCCACTACAACATGCAAATGCCGATTGTGGTGGTGTCTGAAGAAGAGTATGCCGCATGGTTGAAAGAACAAAAATCGGTCTCTGAGACCCTGTAATCGTAGCAATTGAATCGAATTATGGCTGCAGAAGCACACGTACACGATCACGCTCACGACCACGAGCATCACGATCACCCGGCTCCGAATTTCTGGAACACCTACGTGTTCAGTACGGATCACAAGATGATCTCCAAGCAATTCCTTATCACCGGCATGATAATGGGCATTGTGGGCGTATTTATGTCCATGCTGTTCCGTTTGCAGTTGGCGTGGCCGGAGAAGAAATTCGCCATCTTGGAATACTTCTTGGGCAAATGGGCGCCCGACGGCGTGATGGACCCCAACATGTACCTCGCTTTGGTGACCATCCACGGCACCATCATGGTCTTCTTCGTTTTGACAGCGGGCCTGAGCGGTACCTTCTCCAACTTGCTCATTCCGTTGCAGATTGGAGCACGTGACATGGCGTCCGGCTT
>JBILEM010000215.1:0-2903 GCA_044352085.1 Schleiferiaceae bacterium | reverse complement strand
GTACAGCACGATCAATGGAGAGCGTTGCTATTCGTTGACGGTGACCCAAGGAAAACAAACGCAAATCCATTACTTCTCAACCAAGACCGGTTTGCGGGTGGCCATGGCCATGCCCAGCGAGGATCCAACGGCTCCAGCGCGCACCATTTCGTACAGCGACTACCGTTCGGTAAATGGTGTTTTGTTTCCCCATTCGGTGGTGGTACCCCTCGGGCCCGGCATGAATTTGGAATTCAAAACCACCCAGTTGTTGATCAATTCCAACGTGGCCGACTCGTTCTTCAAGTAAGCCGACGCCCGCTCTCTGGAGCGCCCATAAAAAAGGGGCCGACGCTTTCGCGTCGGCCCCTTTTTTTGCTTCCCCCCACCAGATTCCGCTATGCTTTCTGTTTGGAATTCACCAAGTAGACCCCAAACAAAATCGTCAACAACCCGATGGCGTGGTGCATGTGAAGGGCTTCGCCCATGGAGAGCCCCCACATCAGTGCAACTCCCGGCACCAAGTAGGTGGTGGACGCCGCAAAAATGGGGCTTGTGATGGAAATCAAATAATTGAAGGCCATGATGGCGGCGGCCGTACCGACAATCCCCAAAAAAGCCAAGTAGCCCAGGACCTCCAATCCATCCGGGTGGGACGTGGCACGGGCCAAGAAGTCGCTGCTTAACAAAAATCCAGCGGCCGGAATACCTGCTAAAACAAAGGCCCACATCGTCAGGGCAATAGGATGGGTATGGGAAAGCCGAAAGCCAATGAAATTGATGGACATTCCGTAGCACATGGAACTGCCTGCTGCAAGCAGCACATACACCCAAGCCCCGGGCTCCGCTTCGGCGGCGGTGGCCTGGCCGCCCACCAAAAGGGCCGCTCCGGCAAAACCGACGGCAACGCCCAGCGCTTGTTTCCGGCGCATTGTCCGGCCAAAAAACAACAATCCAAATACCAAGGTGAACAACGGCGTCAAGGAGTTCGTAATGCCCACCAACCCCGATGGAATGTGGGAAACGGCTATGGGGAATAAGATGTACGGGATTCCATTTCCCAAAAGTCCCACCGCTAAATAGGCCCCCCACTCTTTTTGGGGCGGAAGGTGCTTCAAAAACCGCATTCCCACCAGCAACGAAAACAACATGGCGTAAACAATGCGGATGGCACCCACCTGTTCAGGCGCAAAGACGGTAATGCCTTTTTTCATCAACAAGAAGGAGGACCCCCACACCGCCACAAGGGCAACAAAAATCACCCAAGCACGCACTGAATTTTCTTTCATTGGACCGCAAAGGTACTCTACCTTTGCTACGTGGCATCTGTACCGACCCCTCGCTGGACCTTCCTTTTGAGAACCTTTTTGCGTTTCTCCTTGGTCCTTACCCTCCTTGTGATGCTCGCTGGGAGCATTGTACGCATGACGGGCTCGGGGATGGGATGTCCGGATTGGCCCCGCTGTTTTGGGCAAACCATTCCTCCAACCCGAATGGACCAAGTGGTATGGAGTCCAGAGAACACCTACCGTTCCGGTCAAATGGTTATATACCGGGATACCTTGTGGTCTGCATCCCAAGAGGCCGCTGCCTCGGCGATATTTGACCGCACGATCTGGGAGGCCTACACCCGCCACAGCTATGCTGCTTTTGTGCCCATCCATACGTGGATCGAGTTTATCAACCGACTTTTAGGGGCAGCATTGGGCATCCCCGTACTCCTCGCTTTTTTTTGGTCCCTTACCCGTTTCAAATCCCACCGAAAATGGGCCCTTTCTTTGGGACTTGGCCTGGTGCTGTTGTTATTTGAAGCGTGGTTGGGAAAAGTGGTGGTGGATGGTAATTTGGTCCCGCATCACATCACCTACCATCTGCTGGGGGCATTTGGTTTGCTCGCCGTTTTTACGGCGGTTCACCGCAGTGTATCCACCGAGGCGGAGGCCCATTCCTGGTATTTTGAGCATCCCGAACGAAAAGCACAGACCGCCAAGGCCGCCCAATGGTTCGTTGTTTTTGCAGGAGTCCTTTTGGTTCAAATTCTCATGGGATCCATCGTGCGCGAGTCCGTGGATGCGCTTCGTTCAGCAAAAGGCGAAGCCCGTGTTGCGGATCTTCCTTGGATCCTCTACGTGCACCGGACGTTTTCTCTAATGGTTTTGGGCTTGGCGTTCTACTTGGTAAAAAGGACCGACGGACTGGCCGGACTCCGGGCAAGGGCTGGTTTGCTCACTGGCATTGCGCTGGCAGAAACCGGATTGGGAGCCTTGTTGTTTTACCTGGAATTGCCGGTATCGCTTCAGCCGCTTCACTTGCTGTTTTCTGCATTCCTTTTTGTGCTTGCGGTAGATGCTGCCGTCAAAGCCTACTTGCAGGTTCGTCGCATAAAGGAAAGCTGAACACCTTCAAGAGTTCCTCTAAAACCAATACCCTACTTACTGCCAGCGGGTGGTTTCCATCAGCCGGATAACCTCTTCGCGCAAAAAGGCATTTACTGGAGCCAAGGAGTCCGCATTGGGTTTGGCCATTACGTAAACCGAACCACGCAGGAAATGGCGGGTGCTGTCGGTCACAAAAAATTGGCAAGGCGTGGCGGTGTTGCCCTTGAATTGGTACATCAACCCGTAAACCCGTCGGCCGGGGTCTGCATACTGTTTTTCTTGAATGCCTTGGGCCACTACATCGTGTTTAAAGGCCAGTTGGTAGGAGTCGTCCAGCAATTGGTTCAGTTGGTCCTTTACGGGCACGTAACTCAATTGAATTTCTGCACCCAAGGAAGGGTAACGGAGGGTTACCCACCCTTTTTGGGCATCGACCACCTTCCACTGGGCACCCCGATTGAGGCGAAAACCTGCACCCACTCCGTCCCGAGCCGAAATCCAGTCGCTGGCGGTGTCTGGAAGCGCTATTTCAAAGTACCCTTTGGG
>JBILEM010000021.1:0-10527 GCA_044352085.1 Schleiferiaceae bacterium | reverse complement strand
GGTCCGGTGCGTTCTTGGTCCAATTGAGGGGACCTTCGCAGCCGTCTAATTCCAAAATGACCGAGGTTTCCGTTGCAAAGTATTGGGCCATCTTGGCACGCCACTCGCGGAAAGTCTGGGCGTCGTATTGGGCGCAGGGGAGGGTAAGGAGGACAATCGAACGCTCTCCGATAATCACCACTCCGGGAGGGGCGTCGGGTACGCTTTTTGTATTTCTACCGGGGCGAACGGCGGCTTTTCCCATGAATTGTTTGAGCCAGTTCTTCATGGCCCAGTCCCGGTCGTCGGTGTTTTCGTAATGCAGCGCGGTGAGGGTAACCGAGAATTTGACGGCATTCCCCAATTTGTTGGGTTTTTTCGTTTTTTCAACCAACTCAAATTGGTTCCATTGAGCGGCCTCGTCGGGTTGAAGACCGCCGAGTCGAAGGGTGTTTACGTTCAGGGTCTTTCGTTGGTATTGCGCCGAATGGTCGGTGGAGAAAGCCCCCAATTGTTGGTTGAGGTCTTCCCAGGTTTGGGCCGACAGGCGGGTTCCAAAAAAGAGACAGGCAAGGGCGATTCCAAGAAACCGGGCGGGGTGGAAGAAATTTCGGTCCATGCTCAAAGGTCGTAACTATTTTTGTATTCAAATGGGCAAAGACAGTGCCAGCTTGGTGTGCCTCTTCAGGGCGGTTAGCGTGATCCGCGTGTTCTTTGGAGCGGCGGCGTTCATTCTTTTGGGAATGGCTCCTGCCCAAGCGCAAATTGTGAACATCGAAGCGATGCGGGGGGCCACCGGAGATTCGTCGGGCACCCACGGAATCCTGGACGGTCAGTTTTATTTAGGGGGCGCGCAGAATGTGCTGTTGAGGACGTATGGAGCTGCCAACGTGCGCAAGAGCATAGGCAATGAGACCTTTTACGGTATGGCCAGCGGCACGTGGTCTACCCGGGTGGGCGGAGACAAGTTGTTGTTTGAAAGCAACGCCTTTTTGCACGGTCGGTACAATTTGGAACTCCAGCCGCGGCTTACTTTGGAGGCCTTTTTTCAGTACCAGCGGGACCGCCCTTTGCGCATTGCGCAGCGGTACAACGCAGGTTTTGGGCCGCGTATTAAAACCATCAAGGCCAAAGGGTGGGAAATTTACTGGAGCCCGCTTTTAATGGGGGAATTTGACTTGGAAGAAAAGACAGGGGTCCTGAACTACGCCTTGCGGATGAGTACCTACGTCAGTTCCGAAGTCCAACTTTCTGACCGAACCCGATGGAATACGGTGGTCTATTACCAGCCCGACCTTTTGCGTTGGGCCGATTTCCGCATGGTTTTCAACACCCGGATACAGACCCGTTTGACCCGCCGGCTCCAATGGGTGACGTCGGGTTTTGTGAATTACGACGCTTTTCCAGCGGATTATGCCGGTGTGCCGGCATTCACGTTTGGCACCACCACCGGCTTGAGTTACCGATTCTAGGCCTCCGGCCCGTTCGCCGTGCTTCCTTGCCGTCCATCCCAATGGGCCAAGGCCTCGGCCACCACAAAAATCGACCCTCCCACAAAAACAAGGTCATGGGACTGCGCTTCGCGCAGCGCTTCTTCCAATCCGCGCGCCACGGGGCCGCTCACGCGGCCCCGTAGGCCGAATTCGGCGGCCCGTTCGGCCAAGGCCGAGGCGGGCAGGGCGCGCGGCAAGTCCGCTTGCACCCAATAGTAATGGGCGTCCCGGGGGAGCAAGGCCAAAACGTCGCTGGGGTCTTTGTCTGCGACGGTGCCAACTACCGCGTGGAGAGTGCCGTTGGACGGGATCTCTTGGAGGAGTTGCTCCACCACCGGCCGCAGGCCGTGGGCATTGTGGCCGGTGTCTGCAACGACGCGGGGTCCATGGGACTGCAAGACCTCCCAGCGGCCGCGCAGGCCGGTGCGCTGGACCACTTCCAGTAAACCAATCCGAAGGTGTTCGGGCGAAACCTTCCAACGCGTTTGCAGTTGGAGTGCTGCTTGCACGCACCGCACGTTGCTGGCTTGGTAAGCGCCTTGCAAGCCGCACGGAAGGGGATGGGGTACCAGGTCTTCCGCCCAATGCAATTCGGCCCCGACAGCCCGAGCACGTTCCTCAAAAACAGGCGCCGTTTCGGGGTCTTTTTCGCCGACCACTGCGGGAATCCCCGCCTTAATAATCCCCGCCTTTTCCCCGGCAATGGCCGCCCGGGTGGTGCCCAAATACGCTTGGTGGTCCAGCCCTATGGACGTGACGATAGCTACCTCGGGGAGGATTACATTGGTACTGTCTAAACGACCGCCCAAACCGACCTCCACCACGGCGACGTCTACCCGATGGCGTCGGAATGCATCAAAGGCCATCCCAACAGTCGCCTCGAAAAAACTGCAGCCCTCCAAATGGGTGCGGTGTTCCTCCACAAAGGCAACAACTTCTTCTTTATCGATCGGAACTCCGTCTATCCGAATGCGCTCCCGGAAATCGAGGAGATGGGGCGACGTGTACAACCCAACCCGGTACCCGGCCGTTTGGAGCACCGACGCGAGCAGGTGGCTGGTAGATCCCTTGCCGTTGGTGCCCCCTACGTGGATGCTGGGAAACGACTGTTCCGGATGGTCCAGGGCCTTCATGAGTCCCTTGGTTTTCTCCAGGTCGATTTTGTAGTGCGCTCCTCCACCGGTATGCTGAAATACCGGAAGCTGGGAATACAGCCAAGCCGTTGTCTCCTCAAAAGTCATGAAGCAAAAGGCGAAAAGGCGATTTAATTCTTTTCAAATCGGTACACGATGGTCCCAATTTGGGTTTCCAAGGCGTCGGGGTCGGCCTGCCACTTTGTTTTCAGAGCCGCTTGCTTGGCTCGATCCAACAGGCAAGAGGAGGAGGTCGTACTCCCTCCAACTCCGGGTTCCGCCGAAATCACATTTCCGTTGCGGTCTACCGAAACTTTGACGACCACACGGCCCTCGTCTTCGCAATCGTAGACCGGCCTGGGTCGAACATTGGCACTACGGCTCCCCAGGCGGTAGTCCCCCATTCCTTGGGTGCCGCTGCCGTTCCCGCCGCTTCCGCCCCCTGGCACACCGTTCGGGTTACCCTGATCGCCCCCTCCTGCGGTAGTGCCCTGTCCGCTGCCTGTCCCGGTGGTTTTCAGCTTATTGAGTCGGCTGGACAACGCATTGGACGGTTGGGGCTTCACGGGTTGTTGGGTGGTGGTTTCCGTCGGTTTGGGACGTTCGACCGGCTTGGTTTTGGGCTTGTCGCTGACAGAAACATCGGTCGGTTCGATGTCTTGGGTAACCGCGGTGGCTTCCGTAGGGTCTTCGGGAGTAGGTGGAACGGGCTCAACGGCAGACTGGGTAGACTGTCCAAATCCTTGGTCCTCGTAGCCGAAGTCCAAAGCGATGCCTTCTTCCGGCGGTGGATCCTGGTAGGTAAGTCCAAAGAATGCAAAAAACACCAAAACCAACGCATGGAACACCACCGTCACCACCCATCCGGCCACCCGGTGGTTTTTTTGGTCGCGTTCGACGGATGAGTTCATTTTACTTGGGGTCGGTGGCCAGCACCATTTTGAGTTTGTTGCGGTACGCAATGTCCATGACATGCACGGCTTTCCCGGTGGGTACCGATTCGTCGGTCCGCAAAATAACAACGGCCTCGGGGTCGTTGGCCACTTCTTGCAGGAGGTACATTTCCACTTCTTCTTCGGACACGACGTTTTTGCCCACGCTGAAGTTCAGGTCTTTGTCTATGGTCACCGTGACGGTCGCTTTTTTGACGGTCTGTGCCTTGCTTTTGGGCAACACGACGTCCAAGGCACTGCTTGTGACCAAGGTGGAGGTCAACATAAAAAAGATCAAAAGCAAGAACACCAAGTCCGTCATGGAAGACATGTTGAATTCCGGCGAAACCTTGTTGCGGGTGGTTAATTTCATGGATTCAGGCTTTTAAAGGGGAAAAGCGTGCGCAAAAGGGAAATTTTAGGCCGGTTCGTCCAACAGATCCAGGAAGTCCGTGGTGCTGGCTTCCATTTTGTGGATGACCGAGCTCACGTTGCCCACCAAGTAGTTGTATCCGAAGTAGGCAAAGATGCCCACAATCAAACCGGCTACGGTGGTGATCATGGCAATGTAAATGCCTTCGGCCAACATATCAACTTGTACCTGTCCGCCGGCATTGGCCATTTGTTTGAAGGACATGATCATCCCCACAACGGTGCCCAAGAATCCCATCATGGGCGCACCACCTGCCATGGTCGCCAGAAGCGACAGGTTGGTTTCCAGACGCTGGATTTCCAATTTTCCTTGGTTCTCAATGGAAGCGGAAATGTCTTGAAGCGGTTTTCCAATGCGGGTGATGCCCTTTTGGATCATACGGGAGACGGGGGTATCTGTGCGTTCGCACAATTGAATGGCCGATTGGATTTTGCCGTTGGCAACATGATCCCGGATGTTGTTCATAAACTGCGGGTCCAACTTGTTGGCTTTCTTAATCGCCATCAAGCGCTCAACAAAGAGATACACAGTGATGATGGACATCAAGAACAGCAAGGCCATGATGGTATTGCCTGCAATTCCGCCCGAAAAGGCCAATTCCATAATGGTCATGGTTTTCTCAACCGGGGCATCTGCGGTGGCTTGGGCAACGGCGGCAGCTTGATCGACCGCGGGCTCTTCCATGGTAATTTGCAAAAAGGACATAAAGCGGGTTTTCTTAGGTTAACGCAAAACTTGGACCAAACTTATGCCTTCGGTGTTCGCCTTTCACGTTGGGCAAGGTCCAAATATGAACAAGGGGCGGTTGACAACCGCCCCTTGTTCAAAAAGCAATAAAAAGAGAAAAGGTTAGAAACCGATATGGTGCTGCAGAACGTACACACCAATTCCTCCCAAATAACCCAACAGGGCCAGGAAGCTAATGCGCTTCAAGTACCAACCAAACGGAATTTTTTCCAAGCCCATAACTGCAACGCCTGCGGCAGAACCGATAATCAAAATGGATCCTCCGGTACCGGCCGTGAAAGCCAAATATTCCCAAAACAAACCGTCGGTCGAGAAAAACGAGCCAGCAAAGGATTCAATGGGGTACATGCCCATGGCAGCTGCCACCAAAGGAACGTTATCTACAATGGCGGAGAGGAGGCCGATGATGCCCCCCACCACAAATACGCCTGTTTCCGTGGAGGTGCCTACTGCGGAATCCAGCCCTTTGGCCAGATCGGTCAGTTGTCCGCCTGCTTGTAAAGCGGCGACGGCCAGCAAAATGCCCAAAAAGAAAAGGACCGACGGGGTATCAATTTTGCGCAAGGTGTGGATGACGCCCAAGTGCTGGCGGTGTTCTTGGGCTTTCTTGCGGTGCAAGATGTCTGTCAAAATCCACAAAGCACCCAAAGACATCATCATGCCCATGAAAGGGGGGAGGTGGGTGATGGTTTTAAAGATGGGGACGAAAAGCAATCCGCCAATTCCAGTAATCAAAATCAACTTGCGTTCGCCGTCGGTGACGTAATCGTTGTTCAATTGGGTTGATGCCTCCGGCTTCTGCAGTTCCCCTTTCAGCGAGAAAGACAAAAAGATAACAGGTATCAACAAGGCTGTTAGGGCTGTTAGAAATACCCCCTGTACAATTTCTCCTGCCGTGATTTGTTCCCCAATCCACAGCATGGTGGTGGTTACGTCGCCAATGGGAGACCACGCGCCCCCAGCGTTGGCAGCAATGATAACAATGCCGGCAAAGGTCCAGCGGGTAGGTTGGTCTTGGATCAATTTCCGCAGCAAGGAGATCATGACAATGGCTGTTGTCAGGTTGTCCAAGGCAGCAGATAGGAAAAAGGTCATAAAGCTTACGGCCCACAGCAATACTACGGGGCTTTTGGTTTGCAAGCGGCTGGTGATGACCGAAAATCCTTCGTGCGCATCCACCAATTCGACGATGGTCATGGCGCCCAACAAGAAGAACAAAATGCCAGCAATCTCACTGACATGCTCCAACAACAAATGCTGGGCGTGGTGAACGTCTGCGCCTCCCAAAATGTAGGTGGTCCAGCAAAGTACACCGGTTAACAGTGCGGCAGCGGCCTTGTCAATTTTTAGCGAATGTTCAAAGACGATGGCGGCGTAACCCAGGACAAAAATCGCAATCAAGAGGCCGTAAATCATGGCGGTATTTATTTAAAAACCCAAAGGTAATGGCCAGCAGCATCCATTGGTGAACAAAAGTGTGCGGTCTGTGTTACCGGGTGTTTATTTTCTACAGTCGTTTGACTAGCCTAACCAGACTGTGCCGGAACTGTGGTCGTGTACGGCTCCCGTAACCGATGCCAACACATTGTTTTCCCCGCGCAGTTTTAGAGCTGCAAGTAGCGCAAATGCCGCAGCCTCCTTG
The DNA here is from genome assembly GCA_044352085.1 of Schleiferiaceae bacterium. Lineage (GTDB taxonomy): Bacteria > Bacteroidota > Bacteroidia > Flavobacteriales > Schleiferiaceae > CAMDTE01. Next base: position 4,168 of record JBILEM010000021.1, on the reverse strand, counting down.
AAATCTGCTTGGTGGGAGGGCAACAATGCCAGGGTGCGGGATGTGCGGGCTCGAAGCACGTCCATAAAGAACGAATTGCGAGCGCCGCCTCCCGTGACCAAGACCGGGCCGGCGGGTCCTTGCTGGAGGTCGTGGGCCAGCCGCAGGGCGGCGTGTTCTACACAGGTGCGCAAGAGATCTTCGGTGGAATATACCGAGTGGACCTTTTCCAACAGCGGCGCCCAATGCTGCTCGACGTCTTCCCGGCCCAAGGATTTGGGTGGGAGTTGGTCGAAGTAAGGCAACGATTCCAGGGCGTTCAAAAGGGAGGGGATCAGGGTGCCCGATGCGGCTAGCGAACCGTCGGGGTCGAAGGGATGCCCCAATTTCTGCGCCAGGGAATTCCAAAGTATGTTCAAAGGAACAACGTCCCAGGCCCGTCGGAGACCTGCTATTTCGCACGAGGTGTTGGCAAATCCCCCCAGGTTTACACAGTGGGCGTATTCCGAAAAAAGCAGCCGATCGGCAATGGGCACCAGCGGGGCACCTTGACCGCCCAAGTCAACATCCGGTTGCCGAAAATCGCCCACCACAGGGCACGAGAATCCGCGTGCCATTTCGGGGGTGTTGCCCAGTTGGTAGGTGAAGCCCCGGTGCGGTTGGTGGTGAATGGTGTGTCCGTGGTGGCCAATGAGGTCCGGCTGGGACAGGTTCTCTTCCCGAATAAATTGATGAATCTGGGCGTTGCACCACTGGGCATACCGAACGGACAAGGGCCCTAGCAGCTCTTTGGGTTGGTGATAGGCGGCGGGCAAGTCGACCTCCCAGGGCGTACCCGTGTACGACACGGTTTTCCCGGGACCCCATTTTACAGACCACCGGCCGTCGGGATGGAGGCTAAATTCCACCCAGACGAGGTCCAATCCGTCCAGCGAAGTGCCGGACATGGTTCCGATGGCGCATAGAGGTTTCACCTTTCAAAGATGCGGGTTTGGTCGCTACCTTTGCACCACTCAGAAATCAAAATCCAAAAACATGCATTTTCAACTGACCGAGGAACACGAAATGATCCGCCAGGCGGCCCGTGATTTTGCCCAAGCAGAGCTGCTTCCAGGCGTGATTGAGCGGGACGACGAACAAAAATTCCCCAAAGAACAGGTTCGCCAAATGGGGGATTTGGGCTTCATGGGAATGATGGTTTCTCCGAATTACGGAGGCAGCGGGATGGATACCCTGAGTTACGTCCTGGCGATGGAGGAAATTTCCAAAATCGACGCTTCCGCAAGCGTGGCCATGAGTGTCAATAACTCCCTGGTTTGCTGGGGATTGGAAAAATTTGGTAACGAGGAGCAGAAGAAGAAATACCTGACGCCTTTGGCCAAGGGAGAGATCATTGGCGCTTTCTGTTTGAGCGAGCCCGAGGCGGGTTCAGACGCCACCTCGCAGCGAACGACGGCTATTGACCATGGCGATTACTACCTTTTGAACGGCACCAAAAACTGGATCACCAACGGCAATTCCGCCAGTGTGTATTTGGTGATTGCTCAAACCGATGTGGCCAAAGGCCACCGGGGCATCAATGCTTTGATTGTGGAGAAAGACATGCCCGGTTTCCAAGTGGGCAAGAAAGAACAGAAAATGGGCATCCGGGGCTCCGACACCCACTCCTTGATGTTTACCGATGTCAAAGTTCCAAAGGAGAACCGCATTGGCGAAGACGGTTTCGGATTCAAGTTTGCCATGAAAACCCTGTCCGGCGGCCGCATTGGTATTGCAGCTCAGGCCCTGGGCATTGCCGCAGGAGCTCTGGAGTTGGCCACAAAATACGCCCAAGAACGCAAGTCCTTTGGTAAGGCCATTGCCGACCACCAGGCCATTGCCTTCAAACTGGCCGACATGGCCACCCGTATTGAAGCGGCGCGTTTGTTGGTGTACAAGAGTGCTTGGCTGAAGGACCAAGGTCTTCCTTTTGACAAGGAAAGTGCCATGGCGAAGTTGTATGCGTCAGAAACGGCCATGTGGGTGACCACCCAAGCGGTGCAAATCCACGGCGGCTACGGCTACGTGAAGGAATACCACGTGGAGCGCATGATGCGCGACGCCAAGATTACCGAAATCTACGAAGGCACGTCCGAGATCCAGCGGATGGTCATTTCCCGCGCGCATTTGCAGGAAAACCCCGTAGCGTAAGGAGAAAATTGGGTACAAAAAAGGGCCGGCGCGAAGCGCCGGCCCTTTTTTATTTGTGCCTTTCTGTTTTTTGCAGAATCCGCCAGGTCTTTTCAGCGATTACCGCGTCCAGCGTCCGGACGTGTAGTCGGCCGATCCGCCGTCGTTTACTACCAACGAGTAGGTTACTTGGTCGGTTAAGACCGAGTACGTGCCAGAACCGCTTAGGGTAAATCCATTGATGGTTTGTTCAGGGATAGTCAGTGCGGTGCCGGACACCGTGCCCAGCACGGTGAAATTCAAGCCTTGGTTGTAGAGGCCGGAAACCGTGACGCCGTCGGGGTCTGCGCCCAGATCCACTTCAACGGTGTACACCTGCGGTGCCAAATCTCCGGTTTGCTCTTCGCAGGTCCAAGCGCCGGCCCAGTAATCGGTTCGGGGATCCAAAGGAACTTCGGGTTCGCATGCCACGAGAACAGCAGCGGCTGCGCTAGCCGTCAACAGGGACCGAAGGGTGCGTTTTTTTGCGTAAGGCAAAGAAAAGAGAGACATAAAAACTACGGTTTGTATTTATTTTTTGGACGGCTTTTCGGCTTTAGGACGGTCCATTTTGTTCAAGACGTCGGCCAATTCTTGGGTGACGTCCAGCTTGTCGGAACCGTAGAGCACGTTGGTTTCGTAGACCAAAACCAGGTCGTATCCTTTTTCTTCTGCCAATTGTTTCAGGGCGACGTCCATTTGGTCCTTGATCTGCGCGTTCAAACCGGCCTCTTTTTCAGCCAGTTCACCGGTTCGCTGTTGCTCCATCTGGCTGTAGCCCATTTGGATGCGTTGAAAGTCTGCCTGGGCGCGTTGCAATTGGACGGGGCTCAAAGAAGGCGCGGCCTTCTCCAGGATGCTGTACTCCGTTTGGAGGTTTTGTTGGGCCCGAACCAGTTCGGCTTCCACTTTTTTGGCTTCCAACTCAAACTTTTCCGTCAATTCGCGGTGGTAGTCGTACAATTGGGTCAGGGAATCCGCGCGGACGTAGGCGATTTTCAGGCCGTCGGTTCCGCCGGTGGGCGTGGATTCGGAGGTTGTGCAGGAGGCGGCAAGCATCAAGGTGGCTGCGGCCAAAGAAGAAAAGATCAGTCTCATGAGGGTGAAGTTACGGAGTTCAAGGCATTGCGCACAAGGGATTCATCGGCCAGGTGGGGAACGGTGATTTTTAGGCGCGGGTGGCGCTTCATTTCCCGGCCTATGGCAATCAGCGCTTCGGGATTGCGGGCCCATGCCCGGCGGGCAATGCCGTTGTTGACGTCGAAGAAGAGCATGGTTTCCAGTTTTTGGTCGGCTTCGGGGGTGCCATCCAAAACCAAGCCAAAGCCGCCGTTGATGACTTCGCCCCAGCCCACGCCGCCGCCGTTGTGGAGGCTGACCCACGTGGCGCCTCGGAAGGAGTCGCCGATGGCGTTGTGAACGGCCATGTCTGCGGTGAAGCGCGATCCGTCGTAGATGTTGGAGGTTTCGCGGTAGGGGGAGTCCGTCCCGGAAACGTCGTGGTGGTCCCGTCCCAAGATCACGGTACCCAATTCGCCGCGGGCAATGGCGTCGTTGAAGGCCCGCGCGATGGCGATGCGCCCCACGCTGTCTGCGTAGAGGATGCGCGCTTGCGAGCCCACCACCAAGCGGTTTTCCTCCGCTTGTTCAATCCAGCGCAGGTTGTCTTCCATTTGCAGGCGGATGTCGTCGGGGGCGTGGGCGGCCAGTTGGCGCAATACCTGAGCGGCAATGCGGTCCGTGGTGCGCAGGTCGTCGGGATTGCCCGATGCGCATACCCAGCGGAAGGGGCCGAAGCCGTAGTCAAAGCACATGGGGCCCAGGATGTCTTGAACGTAGCTGGGGTAGGCAAACTCCAGGCCGTTGGACCCGGCTACCTCAGCGCCGGCACGGCTGGATTCCAACAAGAAGGCGTTGCCGTAGTCAAAGAAATACATTCCCCGGCTGTGCAAGGTGTTGATGGCCCGCACGTGGTTCCGCA
>JBILEM010000001.1:0-27956 GCA_044352085.1 Schleiferiaceae bacterium | reverse complement strand
GTCCGCTTGGTACAGGTATCGGTTGGCCACAAAAGCGCCCAAAACCCCATTGTTGCCCGCAAAACGGGTTAAGTAGGCCTCATTGCCTTCGTACATCGTCGAAAACCGTTGGGTAAGGGCTTCGGCCGTGGCCAAATCGCCGGTTTGCATGGCGCGGCCGTACTCGCCCTCCATTTGGCGGGCCTGGGCTTGGAAATCCGATTGGTTTTTGGTAAAGGCAGACAAACTGTCGGCAAAATCCGACCCCGTAAACGAAGGGGTAAAGGGAACAATTCCGGCATCGCCCGTAACGTCAATGGATTCCTTCCAGCCAAACAACATGACCGGAGGCTGAATTCCATCGATTTGAACGAAGAAAATTTGAGGACCGGTTAACTCGGCTTTCAGTTCCACATGCCCGTCTTCCACCAAAGCGCTGTCCAGCGCTTTTACGTTGTCGTCGGTTACTTGAACAAATCGGGCCCAAACCTTGCCGGTGTCTGTGGGGTTCCAGTTGGTTAAATCCACAGAAACCTCCATTTGGGATTGGCAGCCGGTCAGGAGCAAGGCACCTGCCGCCGCGAGGGGGAGCATAAAGCGTTTCATGCCACAAAGATACCTTCCTTACCTTTGATACATGAAGAAATTATTTGTACTTGCTTTGGTGCATCTGGTTGCCGGACTGCCCGTAAAGGCCGGCGAAGGAATGTGGTTGCCGTATTTGCTACAAACCCGGTCGTCCGAATTGAAGAAAAGCGGTTTGCGGTTGACCGCTCGGGAGGTGTACGACGCCAACCGTTCAAGCCTCAAAGATGCCATCGTGCATTTTGGTGGATTTTGCACCGGCGAGGTAGTGTCCAACCAAGGACTGATCTTGACCAACCACCACTGCGGATACGACGCCATTCAGTCGCATTCTTCCTTGGAAAACGACTATTTGACGCACGGATTCTGGGCCAAAAACAAAGGAGAAGAAAAGCCCAATCCCGACTTGTTTGTGGATTTTATCCGCTCCATGGAAGATGTATCTACGTCGATTTTAAAAGACGTTACCCCGCAGATGTCGGAAGCCGAGCGCGAATCGACCGTTGCCAAAAACACAGCCGCGTTGGTCGCGGAACGCAAGAGCAAGAACGGAGCCTTGCTCTATTCGGTAAAACCCATTTACTACGGCCTGCAGTACATTCTTATTGTGGCCGAGCGCTACAGCGACGTCCGTTTGGTAGGGACACCGCCCAGCAGCATCGGCAAATTCGGTTCCGATACGGACAATTGGATGTGGCCGCGCCACACCGGCGATTTTTCGGTTTTCCGGGTGTATGCATCGCCCAGCGGTAAACCTGCACCGTACCGTGCAGACAATGTTCCCTTGTACGTAGCCAATCCCTTGAAAGTATCCCTGGACGGGGTAAAGGAAGGCGACTTTACCATGGTCTATGGTTTTCCCGGACGGACCGAAGAGTACTTGCCCGTATCGTGGGTGCAACATGCCGTGGAGGAGTTGAATCCGGTGCGTATTGCCATTCGTGAGCGCTTGTTGGGAACCTGGGACAGCGCCATGCGCGTGAATCCGGCCATCAAAATCGCCTACGCCAGCAAGTACGCCTCGTCGGCCAATGCCTACAAAAAATGGATCGGGGTGAATTTGGGGATGGACCGGACCGACGGCTTGGCTCAGTTGCGGGCCCGCCAAGAATCCCGGCTGCTTCCCGCAGGAAAGGAGTCCACCGCATGGCTGGATTCCGAAATGTCCAAGGCGTCTAAGCTGTTAACATCTAGGGAATTATGGGTAGAGTCCATCGCCCGCGGTTGGGAGTTGGGCCAATTGGTTGCATTGGTGAACAGCAAAGGGACCCCGGCAGAGATCCAACAATCCGTGGAAGCCTTTTACAAAGAATACAACCCCGAATTGGACCGCCGCGCTCTTAAAAAAACCGTCCGGTATTGGTTGGTGGAAGCTCCCCAACAATTTCCCGGGCTCTTGGTTCCTGCCGCAACCGAGTTGACGCCTGACATCAATGGATTGTACAACGGGCTTTTGGCACAGCCCGATGCGTCGTTGAACTTGCTTCAATCAGACTTTGCTCTTTGGTTGAGTACAGCCAAGCAAGACCCTGCTTACCAAGCGTATACAAAATTGAACGAGTGGCAAACATCGGCGCTTTTGCCCGGGATTCGCGACTTTAACAAGACCGCCGCGCCAGCTCTTCGGCAGCACATGGAGCGCTTTCTCCAAGCGCCCGACGCCGCCCAAACGCTCTATCCGGATGCCAATTCCACCTTGCGCTTGGCCACGGGAACGGTGCGTCCTTATGCTCCTGCAGACGGAGTCGAATACGGCTACCAAACCACGTTGGACGGCTACATGGCCAAATACATTCCCGGGGATTACGAGTTCGATGTAGACCCCAAGGTGCAAGCACTTTACCGCACCAAGTCCTACGGAAGGTATGCCCTCCCCAATGGACAGCTTCCCGTGTGCTTTATTGCCAGCAACCACACCTCCGGAGGCAACAGCGGCTCCCCCGCATTGGACGCCAAAGGCCGCTTGATTGGCATCAATTTCGACCGCGTTTGGGAAGGTACCATGTCCGATTACCGGTTCGACGAATCCATTTGCCGCAATGTTATGGTAGACATTCGCTTTGTCCTTTGGACCATCGAAAAAGTGGGCGATGCACCGCATTTGGTTGAAGAAATGGCATTGGCGAAAGGCCGGTGAGACGTACTTTTGTGCCCGCTAACAACACACATATCCCATGAGCGTTCTCGTCAACAAGCATTCCAAAGTCATTGTACAAGGGTTCACCGGTAAAGAGGGAACTTTTCACGCAGAACAAATGATTGCCTACGGCACGCACGTGGTAGGGGGGGTAACCCCCGGTAAAGGCGGTCAAACCCACCTGGATCGTCCGGTATTCAACACGGTAGGGGAGGCTGTTTCTTCCACCGGAGCCGACGTTTCGATCTTATTTGTACCGCCCGCATTCGCCGCCGATTCCATTATGGAAGCGGCCGACGCAGGGATCCGCGTGATTGTTGCAATTACGGAGGGTATTCCGGTAAAAGACATGATTTCTGCCAAGAAATACGTTCAAGCGCGTGGCTGCACCTTGATTGGTCCCAACTGCCCCGGTGTAATCACCGCAGGCGAGGCCAAAGTAGGCATCATGCCTGGTTTTGTTTTTAAGCCCGGCCGCATCGGAATCGTTTCCAAGTCGGGAACGCTTACGTACGAGGCTGCGGATCAAATTGTCAAAGCGGGTCTGGGTGTATCCACGGCCATCGGCATTGGTGGAGATCCCATTATTGGCACCACCACCCAGGAGGCCGTTGCCTTGTTGATGAACGACCCCGAGACCGACGGCATTGTCATGATTGGAGAAATCGGCGGAAACTTGGAGGCATTGGCCGGCGAGTGGATCAAGGCCCATGGAACCAAGCCCGTTGTAGGCTTTATTGCCGGTGAAACGGCTCCAAAAGGACGTACCATGGGACACGCAGGGGCCATCGTGGGTGGTGCCGACGATACCGCTCAAGCGAAGAAAGCCATCTTGCGTGCCTGCGGGGTGCAGGTGGTGGATTCGCCCGCGGAAATTGGCCAAAAAATGGCCGAAATTCTGAAAAAGTAAACCAGTGGGCGGAACGGCCCTTTGGAACGACCGGTGGGTATCCCCCCAGGATGCTGTTTTTTCGGTTTCTGATCGGGCGGTCTTATACGGAGACGGGGTTTTCGAAACCGTAAGGACGGCTGGTACTTCCGGTGTTCGGTATTGGGAAGCCCATTATTTCCGGCTCATGTCCAGCATGCGTCTGCTTCGGCTGCGCATTCCGGATGCTTGGAGCCCGGAATACCTTCTTGATTTATTGCTGGAGGTAGCCAATCGCAACAGCACAAATGATTGCGATGTACGCATCCATTTTCATGTTTACCGACGCGGGGAGGCCGGGTACGGCAGTCTTTCGAATGACGTGGACTTTTTCATCACCGGAACACCCTTAAATACCATTGCTTATCAGGAAAAGGAAAGCTTTACTGCGGTGGTATTCAAAGAGTTCACCAAGGCACCGGGTGCGCTGGCCGGCTTGAAAGGGCCCCATTCCTTTTTGTATGTACAGGCCGAACGGTTCGCTTTGGAATCGGATGCCCAGGAATCGTTGGTGGTAACGCCGGATAACCGACTCTTGGAAGGGGGGAAATCCAACTTGTTCCTGCTTTTTGGTGACGAACTGGTTACAGCGCCGCTTTCTGCTGGATGCGTCCGGGGAATTTTGCGCGAACAAATCATCCGCCAAGCAGCAGAAGTAGGACTCACCGTTCGGGAAGAAGTATGCTCTCCTTTTGAAATTCAACGGGCCGACGAAGTGTGGCTCACCAACGCCGTTGTGGGGTTGCAAACCCTGTCGCACTACAAACAAACCGCCTTTAAACGCCAAAAAGGGGCAGAACTCCGCACGTTGCTGGAGTCCAAATCCCTGGAATTGGCTTGGATGAATCGGGAATGAAAACCTTGCAAGACGACCGCACAGACTACCAAGCCGGGGCGCTGGAGGAAAAAGACCTGCCCGCATCTCCCTTTGACTTGTTTGAAACATGGTTTGCGTCCCACCGGGCCATTACCCCTGTGGATGCAACGGCCATGGTTTTGTCAACCGTAGACAACGGTCAACCCCAGTCGCGGGTGGTACTTCTAAAAGGACTTACCCCAGGCGGTTTTGAGTTTTACACCAATTACCAAAGCGCTAAGGGATGCGCCATTGAGCAGAATCCGAACGTCGCATTGTTGTTCTTTTGGCCCAACCAAGAACGCCAGGTTCGGGTTGAGGGACACGCGATTCCTATGACGGACAAGGAAAACGACGCCTATTTCTATTCGCGCCCCCTGGAAAGTCAAGTGGGTGCCGTAGTATCCGCACAAAGCGAACGCCTTGAAGACCGTTGTGAACTGGAAATGCGTTTTGCTGCGGTATTGGAAGAAGCCCGCGGCAAGAAAATAAACCGACCTGCCCATTGGGGGGGCTACCGCGTCGTTCCCACGCGTTGGGAATTTTGGCAGGGGAGAGCCAGCCGCCTCCACGACCGCATGATCTATATCCCCGACGGTCCTGATAAATGGAACACCCAAAGACTCAATCCCTAATGGAAAATCGCATCACATTTGCCGTCGTCGGCTGCGGTCGCATCGGAGTTCGGCACATAGAAACCATCCTCAATCACAACCAAGCCCACTTGGTGGCGACGGTAGACCCCAAGGGAGCCCCGAACGCATCCGAGGAACACCCGGAGACCGTTCCCCATTTTGATTCCTTGGATGCCTTTTTAGCTGCAGGCATACAGGCCGACGTGGTGAACATTGCCACTCCAAACGGCTGCCATGCGGCACAGGCTATTTCGCTGTTGGAGGCGGGGTACCATGTGCTCATTGAAAAGCCATTGGCCTTAACCAAGTCGGATGCAGAGAAAGTGCTGCACACCGCCTTGTCCAAAGGAAAGCGGGTATTTGCAGTTATGCAAAATCGGTATTCGCCCCCTTCGGAATGGCTGAAGTCCTTGGTGCAGTCCGGAGCATTGGGGGACATCTACCAAGTGCACCTCAATTGCTTTTGGAACCGCGACGAGCGCTACTACAAGCCCGGGGGGTGGCACGGTACCCGCGACATGGACGGAGGCACCTTGTTTACCCAGTTTAGCCATTTTGTAGACATCTTGTACTGGGTTTTTGGAGACATCCACCCGATTTTTGCTGAGTTGGACAATTTCAACCACGCGGACTCCATCGACTTTGAAGACAGCGGTTCGGTCGTTTTCCGTTTGGAGCGGGGAGGGATGGGAACCTTGAACTACTCCACCAGTGTGTGGGATGCCAACCTCGAAAGTTCGCTGACCGTCATTGCGGAAAAAGGAAGCTTAAAAATCGCCGGTCAGTACATGAACGAAGTGGTCCACTGCCACGTGGAGAACTATACCATGCCCGCCTTGCTGCCTAGCAATCCACCAAACGACTACGGCGGGTACAAGGGTTCTGCGTTCAATCACCCTTTTGTGATCCAAAACTGCATCGATGTATTGCGCGGAAATGCAAGCATCGGTACGAATGCCCTGGAAGGCATGAAGGTGGTGGATATCATCGAGCGCATCTACCAACTTTCGTCGTTCTCGAAATAAAGAGATAGGCAACAAAAAAAGGGCCGTCTCTTTCGAGACGGCCCTTTGCTTTTACCGTGGCGGTGAATTACAGCTTGGCGCTCAATTCAGCTCCTGGCTTGAATTTAGCCACGTTTTTAGCAGCAATTTTGATGGTCTTGCCGGTCTGTGGGTTGCGGCCTTCACGAGCAGCACGCTTAGATACAGAAAATGTACCGAAACCTACCAAAGAAACACGACCACCGCCAGCCAAAGTGTTGGCTACACTACCAGTCATGGCTTCCAAGGCACTTTTTGCTTGGGTCTTGGTGATTCCTGCTTCTGCAGCAATGGCATCAATGAGTTCTGCTTTGTTCATCTTGAGGTGATTTTTGAGTTAATAGTTCGTTCACACACTCACAAATATAGACGTTTCCTCAATCCGTGCAACCATTTGTGTTGATTTTACACAATTTCATAATATCCCTTCAAATGCGTTCCGCGTAGAAAGTCCTTAACGCTCATGGCTCGCTTACCGGGCCACTGAAGCTCAAGCAGTTCCAAAGCGCCATTTGGACCGGCTACAAACCACCGATCGCTGGCAATGCAATGACCGATAATTTCTTTGTTGTATGAATTTAAATAATTGCATTTAACTATTTTAAATTCAATAACTTCATCAATTAATATTCGACATAATGAGCCTGGGAAGGGGGTCATGGAGCGGAAGGCGCGGTACTGCTCCAAGGCATTGGCTTTCGCGGGTATAAACTGATGCTCTCGGGTTATTTTCGGAGCGTCATAAAGGGGTTCTCGGGTCTGCGGGGCGGGGATAATTTTTTGATCTTCCAGACCGTCAAGGGTCATCAAAGCCAGTTTCGCGCCCATTTTTTGCAGACGTTCGTACAATTCACCCGTGGTTTCGTCTTGGGAAATAGCCGTTTCAGTCTGCAGCAATACGGCACCTGTATCGATTTTATCGTCCAGCAAGAAGGTGGTGACCCCTGTTTTGGAGACCCCCCGATAGATGGCCCAATGGATGGGGGCGGCACCACGGAAGTCGGGGAGGAGGGAAGCATGCACATTGAAGGTTCCATGACTAGGCCGAGACCAAACCACTTTGGGCAGCATACGAAAGGCGACTACCACAAAACAATCCCCTTTCCATTCGTCCAATCGGGCCAAAAAGGCTTCGCTTCGCAGCGAATCGGGTTGTTCCAAGGGAAGGTTCTGGGAGAGTGCCCATTCCTTTACGGGTGAACAACGTAGTTTTAGCCCACGGCCCGCAGGACGATCGGGGGCCGTAACGACACCCACTACCGTGTGCCGGGTGGAAGCGTAAATGGCCGATGCGGTTTCAACGGCAAATTCGGGGGTTCCAAAAAATACAATGCGCATGCTATAAGGTATAATGTCCTGTTTTCGAGCGTTTCCACCAGCCTTCGTCCACCCCTTGTTGCAAGAGGGATTGAAGGTGGTCTGCATCGACTCCGGCCCATTCATCGACCAAGTCGGAAAGGAGTACCCCTCCCATGCCCAAGCGTCTTTTTAATAAGGCCCGCGAGGTACGTTCCGATCGGGTTTTGCACCGGTCGCATTTACCACACGGGGAAGTGTCGGTTTCCCCAAAATAGTGGAGCAGGTTTTGAAAGCGGCAGCCCTCGGAAGCAAAATACGCCTCTACCGCTGCGCGTTTTTCTCTTTGTCGGTCCAACCACGCTTCCAACCGGACCCGGGGGAACGGGAGATGTCCTTCCGATTCCCGATAATGGTTCCAAACCACCTGGGACTTGGCGGGCGCGGGGCGGTAATCGACCAATCCATACCCCTGGAGCTTCGTCAACAGTTCACCCACTTGTTGCGGTTGCATGCCGGTGGATCTTCCTAAGTCCGGGAGGGATACCGCCTGTTCCACTTGACCGATGCCTGGGAAATGACGAGCCAAGTGCGACAGCAAGTTCTCTGCCCAGGGCAAGTTGTCCAAGGCTTCCAGCAAATCCGCCCCCATTTTCAGCATGCGAACTTTGGTGGTACGGTCCCAACCGTCGCTAAAGGTCAAGGAACCCATTCGTTCAAAGAACGCGCCTGCGGCGAGCACTTTCGCCAGGGGCCATCCAAGCACTTTGGCGGCACGTTCGGGTTCAAATGCATGGCGCACCAAACCCTGACCCACCGCCACCTGGCCCTGACTGGCTACGACGGAGTAAAAAGCCCCTGCTTCTTCCCACAGGATTTCCTGCGATTGGGCACGCCGACGAAGCGACTGGACACTGTTGGCCGTAAAAAAAGAGGCTGCAACGGCTTTTTCGCCGTCGCGCCCTCCACGCCCCACTTCCTGGTAGTAGGCTTCCAGACTTTCGGGCATGTCCCAATGCACGACGGTGCGTACGTTGCTTTTGTCGATTCCCATGCCGAATGCGGTGGTTGCCACCATGGTAGGAGGGGACTCGGCCATCCATCCTTGTTGCCGTTTGGCACGGTCCGCTGCGGCATAACCGGCGTGGTAGGCCACAGAGGGCAGTCCTAGGCGCGTTAACGATGCTGCTCCTTCTTCGGCCTGCTTTCGGCTGCGCACATAGACAATGTTGGCCCCTTCGGACTTGGCCAGAAGCAAGGCCGCGTCGGCATCCGGTCGATCGGAAGAATGGACTTCCAAAATCAAATTGGGTCGGTAAAAACTTTGCCGAAAAATGGCCGCTTCAGAAATTCCCAATTGCAGGCAAATGTCTTTCAGCACTTCGGGCGTTGCGGAAGCCGTGAGCGCCATCACGGGAACGTGGGGCAAAGCAGCCATAAGCTCTTTGATTTTCAAAAACGACGGCCGGAAGTCATGTCCCCACTGCGATACACAATGCGCTTCGTCCACAGCAATCAAGGAAACCCCTGCTTGCGCAATTTTGTCGATGAAATTCCCAGCTTGAAGCCGTTCGGGAGAAACGTACAAAAAGCGAAGTATTCCCTGTTTGGCTTGCACTAAAGCGGTCTGGATGCCCGATTCCGTCGTGCCCGCGGGCAAAGTGGCAGCCCCAATTCCCAAGGATTGCAGACGTTCAACTTGGTCGTTCATCAAACTCACCAATGGAGAGACGACCACGGTCAATCCCGGTAAAACCAATCCGGGGACTTGAAAACAAAGCGACTTTCCACCCCCAGTAGGGAGCAGGGCTACAGTAGATTTTCCCGAAAGAACGGATTCGGCAATGTCCCGCTGCAGCGGCCGAAAGTCCGGATATCCCCAAACTTGGTGCAGTACATTTAAAAGCGGATCCATGGCAACGAGCAATTACGCTTTGACCGATTCCGGTGCGAGATGGGATTCTATAAAATGTACCCGTTCTTCCAAGGTGCCAAATGGCACCAAAACAGGTTCGTAGCCAAAGTGGCGGTACGTAGCCACCAAATGGGCATGTACCTCCTCTACGTGTTCAAAGGTTTCCCACCGTTCTTGGTCCACGGTATAAATTTCGCGCCACGGTGGGGTAATAAAGACCCGAGAATACACCGAACGTTCGCACACCGCCATCCAGTCCGAATGCCAACTGCTGGGGTCCGGACCGTAATATGCCAAGGCATCCATGGGAGAGCGGTCGTAAAAAACCGCCGCATTTCCCCCTTCGGCCGCGCAATAATGCTGCCAGCGGGTAGCTAAAACGGCTTCTGTAAAAGCGTCCAAATTGTCCCAAGGCAGGACATCCGAACCCATTGCCAACGACTCCTGGATCAGTTGGCGGCTGTACTCGTGAAAAACCGAGTGACCCCGACGCTCCAAAGCGTCAATCAGCGAGGTTTTTCCGGTGCCGGCAGCTCCGGAGAGTGCAATGCGGATAATCGGTGAATTTGGTTGGAACTTTGTGCTCATGGAAAACTATCGGGACAAACTGCGGGTACAACTGGAACAAAACTACACATGGCCCACCGTATACATGTTTAAATTCATCGTTCCGGCAGAAAATGATGCCATTGCACGGGTCCAAAATTTATTCAACACCGGCCAAGCAGAGGTGAGCCAACGGCCTTCGTCTAACGGTAAGTTCGTGAGCATCACCGCAGTAGAAATGATGCTTACACCCGATTCCGTTTTGGAACGGTACGCTGCAGCCGAAGGAATTCCGGGATTAATTTCCCTCTAGCACATCATTGGAACCGGTCTCGCTCAACGCGTTGGGATCCGGCTCTTCCGTTTTGTTTGCTGCATTCAAGCCCTTGGAACTTTTGGACTCCTTCTTTTCGGAAGATTTGTCCTCCAAAACCGCCGCAGGCTGAACGGTATACACCAATGCATCTCCGGCTTCATTAGGCCCTTCCATGTGCACCGAGTCACCCGTGTGTACCTGTCCACTCACGATGGCCTCGGCCAGCGGATCTTCCACGTATTTTTGGATGGACCGAGCCAAGGGACGTGCACCAAATTTGGGATCAAATCCACGTTCTGCCAAGAAATCGATGGCAGCATCCGAGAGCGTCAAGGGATACCCCAATCCAGCCATCCGGGCAAACAAAGCCGTCAGTTCAATGCGAATGATTTTGGCAAGGTCTTCTTTTTCCAGGGTGTTGAACACGATGACGTCGTCAATCCGGTTTAAGAACTCTGGGGCAAAAGCCTTGCGCAGTGCGCCGTCGATAACCGATTTTTCGATTTCTTCTTTCTTTTCGGTGCGGTTGGACGTGCCAAATCCCACCCCAGAACCAAAATCCGTCAACTGACGCGATCCAATGTTGGAAGTCAGGATGATCAAGGTGTTTTTGAAGTCCACTTTCCGGCCCATGCTGTCCGTCAAATGGCCTTCGTCCAACGCTTGCAAAAGCAAATTGAATAAATCGGGATGGGCTTTCTCGATTTCGTCCAACAAGACGACAGAATAGGGCTTTCGGCGGACTTTTTCGGTCAATTGACCGCCTTCTTCGTAGCCCACATAGCCCGGAGGCGCCCCGACCAACCGCGAAATGGCGAATTTCTCCATGTATTCGCTCATGTCGATGCGAATCAGGTTATCGGTTGAGTCAAATAAAACCTTGGCCAACTCTTTGGCTAACTGGGTTTTACCTACACCGGTTGGGCCTAAAAAGATAAAGGAACCAATGGGTTTGTTGGGATCTTTGAGACCGGCCCGGTTCCGTTGAATGGCCCGCACCACTTTCCGCACAGCGGCCTCTTGTCCCACCACGCGGCTGGACAATTCGGCTTCCAAATGGGCCAGCTTGTCCAATTCTGCTTGAGCAACGCGCTGAACCGGAATCCCTGTCATCATGGCTACCACATCTGCCACTTCTTCTTCGGTAACCGGAGTTCGGTGCAATTTTACCTCCTCGTCCCAGGCGGCTTGTGCGGCAGCGAGCTCGGTTTCGATGTTTTTTTCTACGTCCCGCAACCGAGCGGCTTCTTCGTAGCGCTGTTTTTTGACCACTTCGATTTTCTCCAAACGGATGGCATCGAGTTTTCCTTCCAACTCCGCCAAATTCGGGGGGACCACAATGGAAGAAAGGTGAACGCGAGATCCAGCTTCGTCCAAAGCATCAATGGCTTTGTCGGGGAGGTGGCGGTCGGTTATGTAACGCGAAGTCAAGCGCACACAGGCTTCCAAGGCTTCCTGTGTGTAGGAAACATGGTGGTGCTCTTCGTACTTATCTTTAATGTTATTCAGGATTTGCAGCGTCTCCTCCGGGGTGGGAGGGTCCACCAAAACCTTTTGGAACCGACGTTCCAGGGCGCCGTCTTTTTCGATGTACTGCCGGTACTCGTCCAAGGTAGTAGCCCCAATGCATTGGATTTCTCCACGGGCCAAGGCCGGTTTGAACATGTTGCTCGCGTCCAAGGAACCCGTTGCCCCTCCGGCGCCTACAATGGTGTGGAGTTCGTCAATGAAGAGAATGATGTCGTCGTTCTTCTCCAGTTCGTTCATAAGCGCTTTCATGCGCTCCTCAAATTGACCGCGGTATTTGGTTCCTGCCACCAAGGAAGCCAGGTCCAAGGTGATGACCCGCTTGCCAAAGAGGGCACGGCTCACTTTCTTTTTGACAATGCGCAAAGCCAATCCTTCTGCAATGGCCGATTTTCCAACTCCCGGTTCTCCAATCAGGAGGGGGTTGTTCTTTTTCCGGCGAGACAAAATTTGGCTAACGCGCTCGATTTCTTTTTCGCGACCGACCACCGGGTCCAATTTGCCGTCTTCTGCCAATTTTGTCAAATCCCTGCCAAAATTATCCAAAACCGGGGTCTTGCTTTTTGTGTCGGAGGATTTGGGTCGGGAAGGGGAAGGGGAGCCCGGTCCTGTGGCCAGAGGGGAATCGTCGTCGTCGTCGCCAAAAGAGGATTCGTTGCGGGGGCCTTCGGACCGGCTGTCTGTGCTGAATTTGTTTTGGTACGCCTGCTTGACGTTGTCGTATTCAACGCCCAGCTTCCTGAACGTACTCGTAACCGGATCGTTGTCGTTCCGGAGGATGCAGAGCAGGAGATGAGCCGTTCGTATCGTCGGGCTGCCGTATAATTTAGCCTCTAAAAAGGTGGTTTTCAGGGCTTTCTCAGCCTGCCGGGTGAGGGGAATATTTTTGCGCAAGGGACTGGGGCTCTCTGGCAAGGCAGAGAGGCTCTCCACTTTTTGGCGAAGCGTTAAAAAGTCGACGTTGAGTTCTTGCAGCAGCTCTATGGCCGAGCCTTCGCCTTCGCGCAGCAGGCCCAGTACCAAGTGCTCTGTTCCGATGGCATCGTGGCCCAAGCGCAAGGCTTCTTCCTTGCTGTACCCAATGACATCTTTGACTCGTGCAGAAAAGTTTTCGTCCATAATACCGAAAGGTAGCCATTTTTGTGCCATTGGCTGGGTTCAGGGCCAAATTGTCAGGGCATGTTTTCAACACTGCTTTGTGCAAAAAACCACGAAACCAGAAGGCGCATGCTAACTTGTGAGCGGTTACAATGGCTTAACTTTGAAAGTCTAACCTCTAGGGTATACTATGGATTCTTACGAAGGCGAAAAAATCATTAAAATCAACATCGAGGAGGAAATGAAGTCCTCTTACATCGATTATTCGATGTCGGTGATTGTTTCTCGGGCTTTACCTGATGTGCGCGATGGCCTGAAGCCGGTGCACCGGCGGGTGCTCTTCGGGATGCACGAAATGGGCAACATGTCCAACCGCCCCTATAAAAAATCTGCCCGGGTAGTCGGGGAGGTTCTCGGTAAGTACCACCCGCACGGGGATTCTTCCGTTTACGATACCATGGTCCGAATGGCCCAAGAATGGTCGTTGCGGTACATGTTGGTGGACGGTCAAGGAAACTTTGGTTCCATCGACGGAGACTCTCCCGCTGCCATGCGTTACACCGAGGTCCGGTTGCGCAAAATTGCCGAAGACATTTTGTCGGACATCGACAAGGACACCGTTGATTTTCAATTGAATTTCGACGATTCTCTGGAAGAGCCCAAGGTGCTTCCCACCCGCATTCCGAACCTCCTGGTCAACGGGGCAGCGGGCATTGCCGTGGGAATGGCCACCAACATGCCTCCCCACAACCTCACGGAGGTCGTTAACGCGACAATGGCGTTCATCGACAACCGCGACATTACCATTGACGAATTGATGGAGCACGTGAAAGCTCCAGACTTCCCTACCGGGGGTATCATCTACGGATACGAAGGAGTGCGCGATGCGTTTCATACCGGACGGGGTCGGGTCGTACTGCGCGGAAAGTGCCATTTTGAAGAAGTCAACGGCCGCGAATGCATCATAGCCACTGAGATTCCCTACCAGGTGAACAAGGCGGAAATGATCAAGAAAACCGCTGACCTCATCAACGAAAAGAAATTGGAGGGCATTTCGGATATCCGCGACGAGTCCGACAGAAGCGGCATGCGAATTGTATATGTGCTTAAGCGAGATGCGGTTCCCAATGTTGTATTAAACAAATTATACAAGTACACGTCGCTGCAAAGCAGCTTCAGTGTAAACAACATCGCCTTGGTGCACGGCCGTCCTGAGATGCTGAATCTGAAGGACATGATACGCCATTTTGTGGCCCACCGCCACGAAGTTGTGGTTCGTCGGACCCAATACGAATTGTCCCAGGCAGAAAAGCGCGCCCACATCCTGGAGGGATTGCTCATTGCCATCGACCACTTGGATGCTGTAATCGCTCTGATTCGCTCCAGTGCAACGGTAGACGATGCACGCGAAGGCCTGATGTCCCAATTTGGACTGTCGGAAATTCAAGCCAAGGCCATTTTGGACCTTCGTTTGCAAAAGCTTACCGGCCTGGAACGCGATAAAATCAAGGCGGAGTACACCGAATTGATGGAGTTGATTGCCTACCTGAAACGCATTTTGAACGAAGAACCGCTTCGATTCCAAATCATCAAAGAAGAGTTGGGCGAAGTCCGGGAAAAATTTGGCGACGACCGTCGGACGGATATCGAGTACGCAGGTGGCGACGTTTCTATCGAAGACATGATTGCCGACGAAGAAGTCGTTATTACCATTTCGCACGCCGGTTACGTCAAACGTACTCCTTTGTCTGAGTACCGTTCGCAAGGCAGGGGCGGAGTGGGAGCACGGGGGGCAACCACCCGCGACGAAGACTTCATTGAACAAGTTTTTGTTGCAACCAACCACAATTACCTGCTGTTCTTTACCGAGCAAGGCCGCTGTTTCTGGTTGCGGGTGTACGAAATCCCCGAAGGAAGCCGTACCAGCAAGGGCAAAGCCATCATCAATTTGATCAACATTCCCCAAGACGACAAGGTTCGAGCGTTTATTAACGTGTTGAATCTGAAAGACGAGTCGTACATCAACAACCATTATGTGGTATTGTGCACCTTGCGTGGAATCATCAAAAAGACCACCCTGGAAGCCTACAGCCGCCCCCGTTCCAACGGAATCAATGCAATTACGGTTCGCGAAGGGGACACGTTGCTGGAAGCACGCTTGACCGGAGGAAACGACGAAATTCTGATGGCCGTCCGCTCCGGCAAGGCGATTCGCTTCAACGAAAGCAAAGTACGCCCCATGGGCCGCAATGCCTCCGGAGTACGTGCCATGGCCCTGGATACCGATACGGACGAAGTCGTTGGCATGGTATGTGTTTCCAACGCCGAAGAAAGCATTTTGGTGGTGAGTGAACACGGCTACGGCAAACGCACCGATTTGGAGGACTACCGGGTGACCAACCGCGGCGGAAAAGGAGTAAAAACCTTGAATGTCACGGACAAAACCGGGCAACTGGTGGCCATCAAGTCGGTGACCGACGAGGACGATCTAATGATTACCAACAAGAGTGGGGTCATGATTCGCCTGCAGATGGACGAACTCCGCGTGATGGGGCGTGCCACCCAAGGGGTGAAGCTGATCAACTTGAAAGGTAACGACTCCATTGCATCGGTGGCCAAAGTGCCCCGTTCCGAAGAAGAAGCGATTGTGGCTTTGGAGGAAGGAGGCACACCACTAGCCGTTTCTGTTGACTCCGTGGCATCGGTTGCATCTACGGAGGTGACCGACACCCCCGAATCCTTTGATAACACAGAAAATACATCCGAAGATTAATTTAGCTCCATGAAAAGATTACTATTTGCTGCGGTTCTGGCCCTGGGAGTAGGTGCCTTCGCCCAAGAAACCATCAAAATGTCCAGTGCCAAAATTGCCTACGACCGGCAAGACGAGGCGAGTTTGAAGGAGGCCCGCGGGTTCATCGATGAAGCGGGTGCAATCATCGACTCCAAGGCTGGAGCAGTTATTGAAAAGACCATGTCCAAGTATTTGGAATACAGAGGCTTGATCTATTTGGCTTCTTTTGAAAAATCCAAAGACGTGGCCTTTCTTAAGGAAGCTCAGGCTACCCTTATTAAGTTGTTGGATTACGAGAAAGCCAACAAATTGCGCGCTACCAACCGCATGAAAGCAGAGGTACTTCCTGGCCTCGCTGGCGCTTTGGTAGCGGCGGCAGAAGACGCTGTTTTCACGGCCAAAGACACGGTTGCGGGCCTTGGATTCTACGAGACGGCGGTGCAAACCCGCTCGGCTTTGGGAATTGTAGATACGTTGAATATTAGCTACTTGGCCGCCTTGAACCAAGGAATGGGAAATTACGAAAAGTCAGAATCCTACTTCAAACAAGTATTGGATTTAGGCTTTAAGAACATATCTTGGACCGGTTTCTACACCAAGAACAACGCCCGCGTTCAGTTCCCGGACAAGAAAACCTTGGATTTTTTCATTGCAACCGGTGAAGCCAAGGATCCTGAGCGGTCAAAAAGCCAAGAGGAAATGTACTGGGTACAAACCGTAGCCATGTACCTGGAAGCTAAGGCCAATAAGCCTGGGCAAGGGTGGGACGTGAAAATGGAGGAGTTCTTGAAGAAAGCCCGCCTTCGTTACCCGAACAACGGAGACCTACTTAATGTGGAACTGCAGGTTTTCTTGGACAAGAAAGACTACGAAGGAGCTATGGCCAACATGCTGAAAGCTTCTGAGCGCGAGCCGAACAACCCGCTGTACCTGTACAACATTGGCTACTTGTACCACAAAGAGAAGAAGGATGTAGCCAAAGGCATTGAATTTTACGAAAAAGCCTTGGCTGCAGACCCCAATTACGGAGATGCCTTGTACATGCGCGGTTTGATTTTCGTAGACGAGTCCAACGTGTTGGTAGAGTCCATGAACAAGTTGACACGATCTGCCGCAGACCAAAAGAAATGGGAAGAGCTGGACAAAAAGAAGAAGTCGTTGTTGTCCAGTGCCATTCCGTATTTCGAAAAGGCCTACAAGGCGAATCCCCAGGACTTGGCCACATTGGATGCCTTGCGCGAAGTTTACTACAAAACGGAGCGCATGGAAGATGCCTTGCGCATTAAGCGCGAAGCCGATGCGTTGCGTGCGAAGCGTTGATCCTATGCAATTGTAGTGTGAAAGAGCCCGGCCGTTGGTCGGGCTTTTTTATTCACAGGATTTCGGTTTGGGAGAGGTATTCGGTTGCCGTGGTGGAAGTTTCAAAAATTACTATTTAACATAATATTAATTATGTTCTGAAACAGGTTCCGGGAGAATGGGGCTTTGCGTCCGCGATCCGGCCCTCTGGTCCGCATACCGGGGATCTTCTATCAGCGTCAGTTTTCGCATGAAGTGAACATCCAAACAGCAATATTCAAACTCTTCAGAAACAACACCTTCCAATTCGTAAATTCCACCGCCACGAAAAGGATACTTTTGAACGACCGGCGGAAAATGCACGGTATCAAAAATTTGCCCCCGGGGATCTTCAAAGGTTCCAAACTTCATCCATTGGCCTTGCGCGGTTCGCGTGTCTTTCACGCTGACGGTTTGACCGACTGCCCGGATTTTGCGTCCAATCCATTGGGGCCATTCGTCGGGCGGTACCCAGCTTCCCAAGGGTTCGGCCAGTAGCACGGTTGGGTCGCACAGCGGAAACCCCAGCAACTCCCATTCTTCAAAGGCTTGTTCCATCGGCGGTGTTTGCAATACCGGCAGCGCCAGAGGTGTTTGGCGGGATTCAAAAAGAGACTCGGTTTGTTTCGGAGGGGTTTTGTGACCCAGGAGCCGGTGGGCTTCCCACAACAAGGCCCGGGACTGGATCCCGGCAAAGCGAAATGCACCTACCCGTATTAAGACCAGCAGGGTCTCCAAGGGCACCGAATGCCCGGGTTGTTGCATGCGGTCCACAAAGTGCCCCAAGGAATCAAATGGTCCACGCGCCGTTCTTTCTTTTTCAATGCGTTGGCAAAAGGACTCATCAACCCCGGAAATCTGGGAAAATCCAATGAAAAGCCGGTTTCCGTCGAGCAAATAGTTCCACCCTCCCTGGTTGACACAAGGGGGTTCGATGCGGGCGCCGCACCGCATGGCCTCGCGCACGTAGACCGATTTTCGGTAAAATCCTCCGCCGTTGTTGAGGGTGGCAGTGAGGTACTCCAGGGGGAAATGGGCTTTGAGGTAGAGGCTTTGGAAACTTTCTACGGCATACGAAGCACTGTGTCCTTTGGCAAAGGCGTAGCCCGCAAAGCTTTCCATTTGGCGCCAAATCTCGGCAAGTTCCTCCGGAGGAGCTCCGCGTTTCTCTCCGTTCTTAAAAAATTGCGTTCGGACTTCATGGAATTCCTCCCGAGATCGGAATTTTCCCGACATGCTTCGGCGCAGCACATCGGCCTCTGCCAAAGTCAGTCCGCCATAATGGTGAGCCACTTTGATGACGTCTTCCTGGTAGACCATGACCCCGTAGGTGTCTGGTAGCAAGGACAGTAGAGCCGGTATGGCGTCCGAGCGTCGCTCGGGTTGTCGATGCCGGACGATGTACTGGCGCATCATCCCGCTGGAAGAAACGCCCGGTCGAATGATGGAGCTGGCCGCGACCAAGTCTACATAGCTGTTGGTTTGGAGTTTGGTCATGAGCATGCGCATCGCCGGCGACTCTACATAGAAACATCCCATGGCTCCTCCCGTGGACAGCAAGCGCAGCGCGGCGGGGTCCGATTTGAATTTTTGGATTTCGGATAGGTTTACGGCGGGTTTGTCGGGCTGATTGGTGCGGGCCAGCCGCGCAGCGTCCGCAATTTTGGCAATGCCCCGCTGGCCCAGGATATCGAACTTAGCCAAGCCAATATCTTCGGCCGCCAGCATGTCAAAATGGACGGTTGGGTATCCTTTGGGCGGTAAAAACGTGGAAGTAAATTCGGTTAGAGGCTTATTGGCAATGAGTATTCCGCTGGAATGCAAGGTCATACGACTGGGAAGGTTGTGCAGCCGGTGTCCAAAATGCAGCACCGCCCTTCCCCATTGATCTTTGGGAGCCTCTCCGTTGGCAAGTCGGTCGATGTCGGTTTTGGGCAGGCCGAAGGCCTTGCTGACTTCCCGAACGACGGATCGAAATTGGTACGTCGAATAGGCGCCGAGCAAGGCGACGTGGTCGTAGCGCGAGAACAGGTAGCGGGTGACTTCAGGACGGTCGGTCCAGGAAAAATCCAGGTCAAAGTCCGGCGGAGAAGTGCGGTATATATTGATGAATCGCTCAAAGTACAAATCGAGTTCAATGGGATCAACATTCGTTATTTGAAGTATATACGCCACAATGCTATTGGCTCCACTCCCCCGTCCAACATGGTGAAACCCGCGGCTCTGCGCGTACCGGACCAGGTCCCAGTTAATCAAAAAATAGGCATTGAATCCCTTGGCCTGAATGGTGGCCAACTCCTTCTCTACCCGCTCCCGTACTTCGCGCGAGGCCTTGGGGTAGCGCTGCGGCAAGAGGTCCTCGCACAACTGCCGGAGCAATTGGATGTCGTTCTCTGGAGTGTCGGTGTAGGTCTGCAGGTTTGCAGGAGCTGCCTCGGCCCCCATTGGGAGTGAAACAGCACAGCTTTTCAGCAATTGGTCGGTTCGCTGAACCAATACGGGAGCTTCCTGGTAGGCCTGTTCCCATTGTGCCCGTGTCATCCAAACTTCCCGGGGATCGCACGTGGTTTGTGGTCCTGTATTTTCCAGAAGTGCATTTTGCCCGATAGCGCGGAGTACCCGGTGGGCCTTGAAATCGTTGGCCGTGGGCAAGGTGAAGGGCATCCAAGCAATGCACCGGTCGTTGTTTTTTCCCCATTTTTTGGCGGCCGCCCAAATTTCCCAGGGGCGTACCCCAATCCACGCCTCGGGGGGGATCGGTCCCTCGGCATCCCATGGGTAAATGCAGGCGCACTCAGCGGACAGGGATTCCTTTTTGGAAAATGCGGGAGTGCATGGACTTGATGCCCCGCTGGCGGAGAGCCAGGCATGAAGGCTGTTTAATCCTACTTTATTTAATGCTAATATGCTGTATTTAAATTTATTATTTAATCTTATTTCAACTCCTGGTATAATATTGATTCCGGCTCGTTTGGCTTTTTGCAAGAGCGGAAGCAAGGCCGCCGTATGTCCAATGTCGGTAAGTGCCAGGTGGGAATGGTCGTCCAAAACGGCTCGTTCCACCAATTCCTCCAAGGCTATAAGCCCGAAGCCAAAACTGTAGGCAGTCCGTACGGCAGCCACGGCATCATACGTTTCGTCGCCCCATGCCACGAAGGGCCAACCCCGGCTTGGTGATGTACTCGGCCTCTTCAAAGAGCCGCTCCCCTTGGGGTTGTACCAACTCCACCCCCTTTAACCGGACGTTCTTCATGGCCGGAGAGACGGGATAGGCGTTCATTCGGTGGTCTGCGCAAGGCCGCAGAAGGGCCATAGCGTCGGCCAGAGAGGTATGCGGAGAAAGCCAGAGGGCTTCTTCCTCGGGCTCCAGAATGACAGGGCAGCGCGAATGACCGATGGCCTTCATTACGCGATTGGGGCCCGTGGTTAGAATGGCAAACGACCGAACCGTTTCCCCGGTTGCCGGATGGATCCACTCGTCCCAAATGCCCGCAAAAGCAAATGGGCGTTCTTTATTGACCAAATAAACCAGGTACGGTTTGCTTAATTTCTCATTATCAGGTCCTTCATAAAAGGCATCAACGGGAATTATGCACCTTTTTTTTCGCATCGAAAGCCGAAAGGAGGGCTTGTCCAAAGCGGTTTCGGACCGTGCATTGATGTACAGCGAACCCGGTTTACTTCCTTGGGGAGATAACCCAAATCTTTGAATAACAATTTCCTGCGGTGAATCCCCCAGAATAACAGGAAGTTGATCCCCAGGGGCGGCGTTTGCTGTGGGAGACCAGTGCTCCGGTGTCTTCACTTCCGCCTGAAAACGCTGTTCCAAAACGGCAATGGAGCTGACTTGAACATACCGACCACACATACTGAATCTATTGGTGAATTAAGTTATTTAAAAGTACTGGTTATTAGTTTTATATGATTTATTATAGATTTTATCTATGCCGGTTTTTTTAGCATTTTTGGTCGGTAAATTGACGGATTTGACTCTCCTGATAACTCGGGTTAGGCACCGCTCCGCTTCCCTACTCTACCGCCCAAGGCCGTGTTCAGGTTCGGCTATTGCCGCCTTCGGGCAAGCAACAAGGGCGGCCCCCCATCGAAGGGATTGCCTCCACCCCCTATCGACTTTGCATGCAGGCCGGAAGCGCGTACGACTGCCCGGTCTCCGTACTTTTTCCGGACAGCGTCCAGGGCATGGTACAATTGGTAGGCACGGTCTTCCTCTTCAAAAAGCTGAAACTGCAATCCCCCTCCCACCAATCCCCCAAAGCGTATGCCCAACAAACGAACCATGAGGCGGCGGCTGTGCAGCTCTTGGAAAAGTGATTTAGCCAAAGGAATGAGCAGATGGTCCGCACTGGTGTAGGGGATCTTTCGCTGCTTCGTCTGGGTCTCAAAATCCGCATACCGAATTTTAATAGTGACCTCGCTGGTCACTTTTTCTCCTCGACGAAGCTGAAAACACAAATTCTCGACCATAGCCGTGAGCAGTCCCTCCAATTTTTGGGTATCCAGTGTATCCCGCTCAAAGGTCCGTTCCGCCGAAATGGTTTTTCGCTCTTGCGTGGGAACTACCGGCGAGGGGTCTACGCCCTGGGCTTTTTCCCACAAAGTCTTCCCCGGCTTTCCGAAGACCTGTTGAAGCAATTCCACGGGCATTTCTTGAACAGTTCCTACCGTCTGAACGCCGAGGTTCCGCAAGGATTGGTACATTTTCTCTCCCACCATCGGAATTTTGCGAACCGACAACGGTGCCAAAAAGATTTTTTCCTGCCCCGACACAACACGCAGTTGGTTGTTGGGCTTTGCCACTCCCGTAGCCACTTTGGAAACGGTTTTGTTTACCGACAAACCAAAAGACAACGGGAGACCGGTCTCGCGTACAATGCGCTCCCGCAATTCGGTAGCCATTTTGTACGTGCCCAGAAAACGATCGACTCCCGTGAGGTCGGCGTAAAATTCATCTACCGAAGCTTTTTCAACGACCGGGACGGATTCCCGTACAATTTCCGTCACCGCTTGGGAATGGGCGGAATATGTGGAGGAATTTCCGTGAATAACAACGGCCTCTGGGCACAGTTCACGCGCCATCCGCATGGGCATGGCCGAATGGACCCCAAACGCACGCGCTTCGTAGCTGCATGCTGCAACGACTCCCCGGTCTCCCGATCCGCCAATTAAGATGGGACGGCCGTTAAGACGGGTGTCTAATAAGCGCTCTACCGACACAAAAAAAGTGTCCAGGTCCATGTGCAAAACGGAGCGCTCCATCTCGGATTTTTAGTTTTTACTTGTGGTCTGATTCCACCAAGACTTTAAACCCTCTACTTCTTTATGCAGGGCATCCAGCTTTTGCGCGACGCCTACACGGCTATCCGTGGGCGGATCCAAGTCGAATCGAAAAACCCCCTCGGTTTGCCAAATTTCCAGCACTTCGTCGGGTCCAACCACAAAGGGGGAAAACAACGGGTTATCGGATACCAGCTCCAGAAAACCACCTTCCGCCAAGCGGTTGTACACCCGCTTAAACACGATACCGTCGTTTTGGGTAATGACAATACACGGAGTCCCTGAAGCGATGCCGGACCAATCTTGCACATAACGGCCTACTGCATACGAACCCGATGGAATGGGAAGCATGCTGTCTCCTTGGATCTGGAACACCCGTCGGGTAACCTGTCCTTTTAACTCGGGGAAGGGCAGCGAAAATGCAGGCAAGGCCTCCATGAAGTCTACATCGCCGTAGCCCCCTAGATAGCCTGCAGATGCTTTCAAGGGCACCAAACTGGCTTGCTCTTCTCCGTTGCTGGATACCGCCACCGTCACCACGCGAAGAGCGGAGCCGGACAGGCGGACTTTTCGCGCGGGATCGGGAAGCGCTTGCCCCTCCGGTCCATTCAATAAAATGTCCATAGGAACTTCCAAGGCAACCGCTAGGTGGCGAAGGGTGTCCAATTTGGGCTCCGCCCTCCCCTCTTCGTATGCACCAATCAAGGAGCGCTTAACGCCAATACGGTCGGCTAACTGCTGCTGCGTCCAGCCTCGCTGTTTGCGCAGGGTCTTTAAATGCAAGTGAAACACGGTGCTATTGTTTTAGAATGCTAAATTACATAGCAATTCCAATAAAAATAGCAAAGGGTCATTTTTTTTATTCCACAGGGCGATTCGCCATGGCGTGCCCCGCAATCCACCCCCCTGTCCAGGCGGCTTGAAAGTTGAATCCACCTGTAACCGCGTCGATATTCAGCACCTCGCCTGCTAAATAAAGATTGGGCAACAGCCTGCTTCCAAACGTCTTAAAGTCAATTTCAGCCAACTCGACTCCCCCGGCTGTAACAAACTCGTCCTTGAATGTGTTCTTGCCCGTTACCGCAAACGATGCCTGGGTCAACTGTTCAGAAAGTCTTTTTAAATGAGGCTTTCCCGCATCCGACCACGTAAACGAATCCGGAATTTTTGCTGCCGCGCACAAACTTTTCCACAAGCGCAAGGGAATGCCCAACACTGGATTGGTCGTTAGTTTCCGACGTTGAAATTCCAATGACTTGCGGAGTCCATTGAGGTAGTCCATTAAGGAATCCACCTCGTGATCCGGGACAAAATTAACTTCCAGCGAAAATCGGTATCCGGCCTCTGCCATCCACCTTGCCGCAAAAGCCGAAAGCCGCAAAACGGCGGGACCACTCATTCCCACATGGGTAATTAAGAACGGACCTTCTGACTCCCAGCCCGCCTGAGGAATGGATAGACGGACTCGGTCCAGCGAAATGCCTTCCAAACCCGAAATGCGTACATCTTTAACAACAAACGTAAATAGCGACGGAACCGGAGGAACAATAGTATGCCCTAGTTTTCGAATCATATCCCACATTTTACGGGAACTACCAGGTGCCAATAAGACCGCATCAAATTCCCGGTCTCCACCTTCGTCAAAAACAATGCGCCAACGACCTCCATCCAAAGGCTCAAGTGCCTGAACTCCGTGCCTTGTTTTAACCAAAACTCCCGCCCTTTCGGCAAAAGTTTCCAGGCAGTCAATGATGGTTTGGGACTGGTTGGTAACCGGGAAAATTCGATTGTCAGATTCGATCTTTAATTCCACTCCACGATCGGCAAACCATTCCAGGGTATCTCCGGTCATGAAACGGTGAAAGGGTCCGAGTAACTCTTGCCCTCCGCGCGGGTAAAAGCTTACCAGTTCTTGGGGCGAAAAACAGGCATGCGTCACGTTGCATCTTCCTCCTCCCGATATGCGGACTTTTCCCAAAGTTTCCCCGCTTTTCTCGTAAAGAACTACTTGGCAATTAGGATGTGCTTCCGCTGCTGCAATAGCGGCAAAATAACCCGCTGCACCTCCCCCAATGACAGCTACCGTACGAGGCGTTTCCATAGGACGAAGGTACGTTGGAATCAAAAAAGGGGCTATCCATCAACGGACAGCCCCTTTACGGGCACAAAGGGCCATTAATTATCGATAGTTTTTGGGATCAAACCGACGGTCTCTCCGGAAACGAATGACTCCTTCGACATCCTTTATGAACTCAAAATCATACAATCCATAGACCATGGTTCCATCTTCGCGGACTTCCATAGAGGTCACAAAGCGAGAATCAAATCCGAAGCGCTCCAATTCATTCAGCGAGATTCGATCTTCCCCAACCTCAATTAGATCGTTGAGAATTACCCAATTTCCTCGCAGTAAACGATTGATTTTTCTTGTGGCATTGTACGATTCTCCACTTTTCATATTGTGGAACGCGTTTCTGCAGCCATCGTCGCAGAATTTTTTATCTGCTCTTCCGGTCATGGGTTTGCGGCAAAAGATGCAACGTGCCGCATGGGGGTTTTTTTGAAAATTCATGATTTATGTTTTTTGGTTAAGGCTTCAAAACAAATGAAAATTTCACAAATTTCAAAGTGTTTTTATAAACTAAATATTTAATTAAATACTTGCAAGGTGAACAGTGTCACAAATACGTATATCCGTTTTGAACCGCGTACCGGCAAAAAACCAGGAAATCTTTGCATCCTAACTAAAACAAATGTGCCATGAGCAACATGCAAAACAGAGCAACCCTAATTGGGTATGCCGCTAATGATCCAGAGGTTCGTTCCTTTGAATCCGGAAGGTCAAACGCCAAACTAAAGGTGGCCACGCACGACCGCTACAAGAACGCCGAAGGGGAATGGGCCGATGAAACCCAGTTTCACACAGTCCTCTTTTGGGGAAAGCTAGGCGATTATGTAGGTGCGCAAGTAAAAAAAGGAGATGCACTTGCGCTCAGCGGAAAATTAATTCACCGCACCTACACCGATGCTCAGGATATCAAGCGCTACAGCGCTGAAATTGTAGCGGATGAGGTACAGACATTTAAAAAACCAACGCCAGAGGTTCATTGAGAAATAGGAAGATGTTTCATCCGATCTCCTTGGGAGATCGGATGAATACTACTCCCGGAATAATCCAAAACAAACGGTGCAACAAGGTCGGTTCTCGCTCCTATCTCAGCGACTTCCCAGAACAGGTGCGACACTCCCTCCTCCACTATTTCTATAGCGGTAAATGCCACATTTGTATTCATAGAATCCGAAACAGGCCAGTTGCGAACGACCAAGTCATACCTCCCCGTTTCGGCCTGCTTGAGACTCTTGTAATGGCCTTCGTTGGTTAGGCCGGTACTCCAAGTGTGAATAAGCGCATCCGTTAACCACTGGGCTTGTAGGCTTCGGTTGTAACCACTCGGATGGCTTCCTGATTCCACCAAAACCACGGGTATGCCAGAGGCCTGAACGTTTTCACCAAAGGCACCGGGATAAAAGGCGTCGTCAAACGTAGTGGTTGGAAGATTCGTGTTCTGATCAAACCATAGTGCCAATCCGCCCGCGATTCCGCGTGCCTGTTGGGTTGCGGGAGTGTCGACTCCTTCTGAATTTGCACGAGCGGACAATACAGAAAACGTTGCGGGTTGGGAAGATTCGGGGATTCCAAACCAAGAACGCTGGTCGTGGAGATTAAAAGCAGATTGCGGTTTTTCGGATTGGATCCAATTCCAAAGTGCTCTCGACTCAGGTTGGGTCCGTTCCTTAGCGTCACGATTCAAGTCTACTCCGTGTGCATTGAACCTTTCAAATCGGTGGGCTCCGTCCGGATTAACAACAGGAAAAAGCGCCCAGCATTGGTCAGAAGGCAAAGACTTCACACGGTACATAATTTCCAAAAGCGACCAAGTAGCCGTGGGTTCGTTGCCGTGCATTTGCGCCCATGCCAGGTGGGTAACCGGTCCATCTCCCAGGCGATAGATCCACAGCGGTCGACCCTCTACACTCGTGCCAATTTGGGATCTCTTCCAGACGATAGGTACAGCGTCCAAATGTTTTTGCCACTTTTCCCAGGGTTGATAACGCGGGGTGTTTAAGAAATGGTCAAGAATGGACATGGTGGGTACAAACTTAACCACTCCTTCCTAATTTGCACGCATGAAAAAAGGGATTCTCTTTTGCTTTGTATTTTGGGGTTTGGCAACAACCAGTTGGTCCCAAACCGAATTTCGACTGGGATTTGGATCCTGTGCAGACTACCAGGGGGAGCGTTCCGATAGCATTTTCAGAACAATTCAAAGCCAACCATCAATGGATGCCTTTCTCTGGTTGGGAGATAACTTTTATTACACGAAGTCGGACTTAATCAGCCCCAAGAAGATGAAGTCGGCGGCCTTTGATCGATTTTCCCATCCGGAAGTTGCTCAATTCCGCTCCAGCTTGCCCCAATGGGCCATTTGGGACGATCACGATTTCGGTCCCAATGACGCAGATAGCAGCTTTATTTTTAAAGAGAAAAGCCAGCTGATATTTACCCAACTTTGGAAGGACACCCCCATTGACCTCAAGCGCAACGGAGATCTTCGTTGGTCAAAACGAGTTGGTACCGTGTTGGTGGTTGGCTTGGACGATCGTTCGCACCGCGGTCCAGTAGGGACCCAAATTCTTGGACGCAGCCAACTGAATTGGCTGGCGGATGTCTTGAATGCGCATTCGGACGCGCGCTTGGTCCTGATAGCTCTTGGATCCCAGGTATTGAATGCTGCACCGGTGTTTGAGAATTATGTTCGCTATCCGGAAAGAGCAGATTTCATCGCTGTTTTGGAGGCTGCAAAACAAAAGAATGTGGTAGTTCTTACCGGAGACCGGCACCATTCGGAAACCAACCGTCTCGTAATGCCTTCTGGGAAAGAAATTGTAGAATACACTTCGTCGGCACTGTCTTCCAAGTTGTTTGCTCCAACAGCAAAAGAAGTTCAGGAAAACAAATGCCTGGATCCAGAAAGTGTCGTTACCGCTTTTTCATTTGGATGGTTGGAGTTAACCTCGGACAATCGCCTCGAAGTAAAGTATATGGGGAAGAAGGGCGAAGTCCTATGGAGCGAAGTACGCCAACTTCAATGAGTTCAAGGGGTCGTTTTTTAGCAATCTGGACGACGGCATGAACATTTCGCAGGGCTCCGGGGTTAAATTTTCATGGTATACACCTTAGAACGAACCCAGCAATTGCCCATTTCCCTGGAGGAGGCATGGGATTTTTTTTCCAGTCCAGCGAACTTGAAAAAGATAACCCCTTCTTACATGGGTTTTGATGTGATGGGAGAAATCCCTGAAAAGATGTACCCAGGTCTGTTTATTCATTATAAAGTTCGGCCTCTTCTTGGGATTCCGATGAATTGGACAACCGAAATTACCCATGTACGGGACTTCTCGTATTTTGTAGACGAACAACGGGTTGGCCCTTATTCCATTTGGCACCACGAGCATTTCTTTGAAGCCATTCCCGGCGGCGTCGCCATGAAGGACCGCGTATCCTACCTCATTCCTTTTGGTCCCCTCGGGGATTTGGTGCACCCCTGGTTGGTGCGGCCCAAATTGGAAGAGATTTTTGCCTTTCGCTTTCGCGCAGCAGAAGACC
>JBILEM010000214.1:0-2911 GCA_044352085.1 Schleiferiaceae bacterium | reverse complement strand
ACCTCGCTTTGGTGACCATCCACGGCACCATCATGGTCTTCTTCGTTTTGACAGCGGGCCTGAGCGGTACCTTCTCCAACTTGCTCATTCCGTTGCAGATTGGAGCACGTGACATGGCGTCCGGCTTTTTGAACATGTTGTCGTACTGGTTCTTCTTCTTGAGCAGCGTAATCATGATTGCGTCTTTGTTTGTGGAGACGGGCCCTGCTTCCGGCGGTTGGACCATTTACCCACCGCTTAGCGCTTTGCCCCAGGCCATGCCCGGTTCGGGAGCAGGCATGACGCTTTGGTTGATTTCCATGACGTTGTTCATTGTATCGTCCTTGTTGGGTTCGTTGAACTACATCGTTACGGTGTTGAATTTGCGCACCAAGGGCATGTCCATGACGCGTTTGCCTTTGACCATTTGGGCGTTCTTGGTGACTGCAATTCTGGGGGTATTGTCCTTCCCGGTTTTGGTAAGTGCCGTCCTGTTGTTGATGTTTGACCGCATGCTGGGTACCAGCTTCTACCTGTCCGACATCTACGTGGCGGGCGAGGCCTTGCACTACCAAGGAGGTAGCCCTGTTTTGTACGAGCACTTGTTCTGGTTCTTGGGCCACCCCGAGGTGTACATCATCTTGTTGCCCGCGTTGGGCATCACCTCCGAAGTCATTGCCACCAACTCGCGCAAGCCCATCTTTGGCTACCGGGCGATGGTGACCTCCATCTTGGCCATTGCCTTCTTGTCGTTTATCGTTTGGGGCCACCACATGTTTGTGACGGGCATGAATCCCTTCCTGGGTTCTGTATTTACCTTCACAACCTTGTTGATTGCCATCCCGTCTGCGGTAAAAGCATTTAACTACTTGACCACCTTGTGGAAAGGCAATTTGCAAATGACGCCTGCCATGTTGTTCTCCATCGGTTTGGTGAGCACTTTTGTAAGTGGCGGTTTGACAGGCATTATCTTGGGCGACTCTGCGTTGGACATCAACGTGCACGACACCTACTTCGTTGTGGCGCACTTCCACATTGTTATGGGTCTGTCGGCCATCTTTGGTTTGTTCGCAGGGGTGTACCACTGGTTCCCCAAGATGTACGGCCGCTTGATGAACAAGAAGCTGGGCTATGTTCACTTCTGGATCACCTTTGTTGCCGCCTACGGCGTATTCTTCCCCATGCACTTCTTGGGATTGGCTGCGGTACCTCGTCGGTACTACACCAATGCGGAATTCCCCATCTTCGACAACTTGCAGGACATCAACGTGATTATTACGATGTTCGCCATATTGGGAGGAATTGCCCAGTTGGTCTTCTTGTTCAACTTCTTCTACAGCATCTTCCGCGGACCCAAGTCTTCTCAGAACCCCTGGCGTTCCAACACCTTGGAGTGGACCACGCCCGTGGAACACATCCACGGCAACTGGCCCGGAGAAATCCCCGAGGTACACCGTTGGGCGTACGATTATAGCAAGCCCGGTTTGGAAGACGACTTTGCCTTGCAGACCCTGCCGTTGCAAGAAGGAGAAGAGGCTACCGGTCACTAATTTTTCTGAATAATTTCTAAAGACCCCCGCCGCGGTGCAACCGCGGCGGGGGTCTTTTTTTGGCCCCTCACACCGGCGTGGATTCGCGCTAAACCGTTTCCGTTGGTTGCAGGCCAGCCATTACCTTTGTTTCCAATGGGACGATTTGTAGACGAGGCAGCCGAGGGCGCGCATGTGCCGGAGGAGCGGGAAGTGGAGCAGCGCTTGCGGCCCGCGCAGTTTGCAGATTTTGCTGGCCAAGAGAAGATCTTGGAAAACCTGCGCATTTTCGTTCAAGCGGCCAAGGGCCGGGGGGAATCCCTGGACCACGTGCTGCTGCACGGGCCTCCCGGATTGGGCAAAACCACGCTGGCGCACATTGTGGCCAACGAGTTGGGGGTCGGTATAAAAATGACCTCGGGCCCGGTGTTGGACAAGCCCGGAGATTTAGCAGGTTTGCTGACTTCGCTGGAAGCCAACGACGTCCTCTTTATCGACGAAATTCACCGTCTCAGTCCGGTTGTGGAGGAGTACCTCTACTCGGCCATGGAAGATTTTAAGATCGACATCTTGATTGAGTCGGGGCCGCATGCCCG
This sequence comes from Schleiferiaceae bacterium, assembly GCA_044352085.1. Classification (GTDB taxonomy): domain Bacteria; phylum Bacteroidota; class Bacteroidia; order Flavobacteriales; family Schleiferiaceae; genus CAMDTE01. The sequence goes on along the minus strand of JBILEM010000214.1, from coordinate 807 downwards.
AAGTGTGCAAATTGGGTTGCAGCCATTTACTTTGGTGGGGGCTACTACCCGGTCTGGAATGCTCACGGCTCCCTTGCGCGCCCGGTTTGGCATTGCGTCGCGCTTGGAGTATTATACGTCCGAACGGTTGTCCACCATTGTAGAGCGTTCTGCCGGTATTTTGGGGGTTGAAATCCAACCCGATGCCGCCATCGAAATTGCCCGCAGGAGCCGAGGAACGCCTCGTATTGCGAACGCCTTGCTGCGCCGAATTCGGGACTTTGCTCAGGTAAAAGGCGACGGAACCATCCACGTGGCCATTGCCCGCATGGGAATGGATGCCTTGGATGTGGACGAACACGGCTTGGACGAGATGGACAACAAGATTTTGTCTGCCTTGATCGATAAGTTTCGAGGCGGTCCGGTAGGTCTTTCCACGCTGGGAACAGCGGTGGGCGAGCAGGCGGACACCCTGGAAGAAGTCTACGAGCCCTACCTCATTCAGGAGGGGTATTTGGCCCGAACCCCCCGGGGCCGCGTGGCCATGGACAAGGCTTATGCCCATTTGGGCCGCAAAGGACCCCAACACGGACTTTTTGACCCCGGATCGGTAGGATGACCCCCGCGCAGGTCAAAGCGTCGCTGCTGCGCCACGCGGCGCGTTTGGGCTTTGGCGATTGCCGGGTGGCTCAGGCCGACTTTTTGGAAGAAGAGGCCGCTGGGCTGGAAAAGTGGCTCGCGCAAGGCCACCACGGATCCATGGCCTACCTCGCCAACCACTTTGACAAACGTTTGGACCCCCGGCTCCTTGTGCCCGGTGCCCAGACC
>JBILEM010000020.1:0-10558 GCA_044352085.1 Schleiferiaceae bacterium | reverse complement strand
TGTTTGCCAATGGGTTCCTTCAAATCGTCCAGTTCGACCTGGCAAGCGGCTTGCGCAAGGTGCGCCTTGGTGGCTTCGTCACCCCGACCCAGCTGGGCCAAAACATTGTGAAGCAGCCCAACCGTAAAGCTGGAGCTGGAGCCCATGCCGGTCCCAGCAGGAACGTCGGCCACAGAAGACCATTCCCAGCCCAGCGGCAGACCGTATTTCTCCAGTACGGTACGGAAAATGGGGTGTTGAATGGCTCCCACGTTTTCCACAGTTTCGGTTTGGGCGTATTTCAACCGAATGCGGTCCGGTTCAAAGAACGGGTGGCTTTGAACATACATGTACCGGTTGATGGAGGTGGAAATCACCGCTCCGGCCCGACGGTGGTAGTACGCGGGAAGGTCGGAACCGCCGCCTACAAAGCTGACGCGGAAGGGGGTGCGGGTGAGGATCACAACAACAAGGTGGTTTCTGCGAAGATAAGGTCCTTTTCCACGGTGGGCACTTCGGTCCGTTCCCGGAGGTTCCAAAGCGCCTCGGCTTCGTGGGACCGGCCGCGCCAGGCCATGAACCGATCAAACCGTTCGCGCCGGACGATCGGGGAAGTAGAAACGGAAAGGGTCCAATGGGCCGCGGTTCGGACGCTTTCCAAAGACAAGGCGACCACGCCCTCTACCAGCACTACGGAAGCCGGGGTGTACCGTTTCTCGGTGGGTTCAGCGTGTGCATGCAACGCATAGCCCGGGGCAACGATGGGCTGACCCTTTTGGAGAAAGGACGTAAGTTCCCGCTCCAGCCGCTCCTGGGGAAACGCATCCCAGGGAGCGGGCACGTCCAGTCGGTCGCCCACGGGTCGGATCCATTGGTCGAGGTGGACGGTGGTGCATGGGAGGTTTTGAAGCCTGGCTTCGCGGGCCAAGGCAGCGGCAGCGGTTGATTTTCCGGAGCGCGCCAAGCCACCCACCGCCACTACAAAAGGGGCGTCGCTGAGGGCGCGGTGCGCCCGGTACCGGCTCCAAAACTCCTCAATAAGCGCGCGGTGCGGCTGGTCCACAACAAACCGAATGGCGTCCAAGAGATGGTCAAACAAGAAATCCGGTTGGACGCGGGAATTTTTCAACCCGTGGCCCGTTCGAACGCCCAGGGAGGTGACTCCTGCCGCCTGGGCCGCACGAACATCGCGTTCCGAATCGCCCACCATCCAGCTGTTGGGCAAATCAATGCCGTACCGATCTGCGGCCTGCATCAGCATCCCGGGGGAGGGTTTTCTGCAGGTGCAGGCAATTTTGTAGGCGGGAACTTCCCCAGCGAATCCTCCGTCCGGGTGGTGGGGACAGTAGTACAATGCATCTACGAAGGCGCCGGCTTTGCCCAATTCGGTGTCCATGTGGGCATGGATGCGGTTTAAGCCGGGTTCGTCGGTCAATCCGCGGGCAATAACGCTTTGGTTGGTTACGACGATGCCCAAATAGGGACTTTGGTTCAACAACCGAAGGGCCTCAGCCGTCCATGGGAAGAGGTGAAAATCCTCGGGGCGGTGAATGAGGTCGGTGTCTTCGTTGATTACGCCGTCCCGGTCCAGGAACACGGCCACCTGCGGTGTTCGCAGGGAACGCGCCGCCACTTTGCCGCTGGCCAGGGCTTTTTCGCCTTGAAGCACCCGTTCTGGGGTGCCCATGTCCTTGATGTATTCGGGGGTGTTGTACCCGAAAACACGGAGTTCTTGGCACCAGCGGGGCAGCAAGTCCTTGCCAAAGTCGGTTGGAAGGTTGGGGGGGATATGGCTCCAACAAATGGGTTCGAGCAAGTAGGCGCCGGCATTGACCATGTTCCGGGCAATCCGTCCGGGTGGATGGGGTTTGGAGAAGACGGCTTCAATGCGGTCTTCCGGCCCCAGAACGACCAAGTCCGAATCGTGCGGGTGGTCGTTGGGGTGCACCAGCAAGGTGGCCTCTGCCCGGTGGGTTCGGTGGAACGACGCCATGCGTTGCCAGTCCACGTCTGCCAAAACGTCGCCGTAGACCACCAAAACGGTTTCGTGCACGGTGCCTGAAAAGGCGTGTAAAATCCCGGCGGAACCCAGGGGCTGGGTTTCTTCCAGGTAGTCGATTTGGCACAAAAAAGAAGATCCGTCCCCAAAATGGGAACGGATCTGATCGGCACCGTGGTGCACGGTAAGGGTAATGGAATCAATTCCTTGCGCAACCAATTGGCGAACCAACCGTTCCGCCATGGGGATTCCCGCAATGGGAACCAAGGGCTTGGGGACCCCGGGAAAGGCAACTGCCAACCGGGTTCCGCGGCCACCTGCCAAAAGGACTGCGCGCTTGACCATGGGCAACGCTTTAGAGCGCTGCTTCAATTTTTTGGGCCAAAGCGGGTTTGGGAGCTACGCCCACCTGCTTGTCCACAATTTGTCCATTCTTGAAAATCAACAGGGTCGGAATGTTCCGGATGCCGTATTCCATGGCAATGCCTTGGTGCAGGTCCACATTCACTTTGCCAACAACGGCACGGCCTTCAAAATCAGTGGCCAATTCTTCAACAATGGGGCCTACCATGCGGCAAGGGCCGCACCATTCTGCCCAAAAATCCACCAATACGGGCTTGTCGGATTTCAATACCAACTCTTCAAAATTGGTGTCGTTCAGTTCTAAAGCCATTTCCGCTTGTATTTGTTTGTGCAAAGGTACGGCGAACATTCCAATTTGACCCGTAGGTTTGTCCCATGATTCGGGCCCTGATGCACCCTGCGGAAGCGACGTTGTCCGCCAAAGGAAGCAAGTTTGTGGCCTATGCAGCGCCTTTTTTGGACGTGCAGGAACGCGAGGGGTGGCTGCGCTCCATCCGGGCCTTGCATCCCAAAGCCCGGCACGTGGGCTCGGCTTTTCGGTGGGACCTCGATTGGGAGCGCTGGGACGACGACGGGGAACCTTCCGGCAGCACGGGCAGGCCCATCTTGCATGCCCTGCAATCCGCGGAGGCCGTCCGCACCGGGGTTGCGGTGGTCCGGTATTTTGGAGGCACCTTGCTGGGGGTTCCGGGACTGATTCGGGCGTACCGAGGGGCCGCCGAGTTGGCTTTGGACGCTGGAACCTGGGCAGCTTTTGTCCCGCAAAAGTCGGGTTGGGTTCGCTGCTCCTATCCCGAGCTGGATACGGCCCTTCGTTGGATTCGGGAAACAAACGGACGGGTGCTGGAGCAGAACATCAACCAGGAATGCCGGCTGCATGTAGAACTTCCCTTGGACCAATGGTCGGACTGGGAAGCGCGTTGCGCCCAATACGGATCTCCGGTCCAGTTGGAAAACCCCTAAACGCGGAATTACTCGGCTTCGTCGGGTTGAAGGAGGAGGTGGGCTCCTTTTACCACATAGGTCCCGGGCGGGAGGTCGGCAAAACCTACGAGGCCTTTGGCCTTGCCGATGACTTCTACCGCAACGGGAATCAAGTCGTTGCCCTTTTTTTGGAGGACGTGGGCTTGGCTGCCCAGGTAGACCAAGGCTCCTTCGGGAAGCGACCACCGCTGCTCCGGTTGGTTTTGGAGGGTAGCGCGCAGGAATTGACCGGACCGCAGGCCGTCGGACGGAATCTCTTCGGGGTGGCCGTGCACCCGATAGAATCCCTCTTCGTTCTGGGCTTGACCCACTTCTTGAACGGTACCGCGGTACGTCTTTTTTGCGTCGCCTACCGTAAATTCAAACGTTTGGCCTTTCCGCACATTGGCAATGTCTTTTTGGAAAACGGCCAATTCCAGATGCATGTGCTTGGGGTCTTCCAAGGTTACAATTTCGTGTGCGGCAGGTACATACCTACCCAGGTTACCGTCTACGTGCTTCACATACCCCGAAAAAGGAGCGCGCAGCTCCAGTTGTTTTTGGATCCCTTGCCCCAGGATGCGTTCGGGGGTAAAGCCCAGTTGGCGCACGGCTTCTTGGGCGGCATCCCGGCGGGCGCGTGCATGGAGGTAGGCAGATTGCGCGGATTGAAATTCGCGGGCACTGGAGGCTTCTTGTTTTTGGAGCGAAACGGCACGTTCGTAGGCTTGTTCGGCGGCTCCGAATCCGGCTTGAGCCTCCAAAAATTCGCGCTGTTTGTCCAGGTAGGAGGGGTCGTCCAGCCGCACCAGCACTTGGCCTTTTTGCACAAATTCCCCGTCGTACGGGCCAATAAACCGGATAAATCCGCCCAAAGGCGCTGTGAGCGAGGCCCGGCTTTGCGGCGGAACCTCTACACGTCCGTTGACTTCCAAGCCGCTTCCAAAGGAGACCCGGGAGGGCTCCGCCAGTTCGATGCCGTTCGCGGCCATGGCCGAGTCGTTCCACAGGCGAATGCCGGCCGCATTAAACGTTTCGGGAGATGCGTTGGGTTCGGGGCTGGATTGGCAGGCTCCCAGAAAGGCTGCGCCAGCCGCAAGAGTAAAAAGGGAAAAACGGTTCATGGTTTTTGGGTGTAAAAGTGAAGAAGGACGGCGGCCTTTAATCGTTCCGATTGGTGGCGAATTTCCAGGAGAGCTCCTTCCGACGCCGCGGTTGCCGGAAGAAACGTATCGGAGAAGGTGCTTTCGCCTTCTTCCCATTGGGCCCGTAGCGCCTTAAGTACAACGGCTGCGTCGGCCTGGGATCCGCTGTTTTCGGGAAGGTGTTGCCACGTTTTCCAAGCCGCGTAGGCAGCATTTTTTTCTGCGCGCCATTGGTACAGGGCCTGTTCCGCCTGCGACTGCTGTGCTTGAACTTCCACCTGGGCGCTTTTGGCCCTTTTGGCTGGAACATGGGCGGCCAAGGGCAACGAAATACCCGCATAAATCCCGTTGAATCCTTTAACGGCTTCCAGTTCCTGCTGGAAAGCACCTACAGACCACTCGGGAAACCACGCGGTTTGCGCCAAGCGCCACTCGCTCTGTGCCAAGTCAACCGACGATTGGGCCAGTTGATGAAAGAGGGGGGCCAAAGCGGTGTCCGACGGGGGCGAAAAGTCGATACGCGCAGGGAGAGCAACCTGCCCAGGATCTCCACTTGCCCACGGAAGGTGGGTGAGGGCGGAAAGGGTTCCAGCGGCCTGCGCCCATTCTGCTTGGGCACTCCGGTATTCCGATTCCCAACGACGCAGCAACAACCGGTAGGAGGCACCCTCTGCGGGGCTCCATTCCCCAGAAGACTCCCGCGCTTGAATCCGCGCTTGCTCCTGGGCACCTTGTTCAAAAACCAATTTCCGCCATGCCACCTCCTTGCCCAGTCGCCAGTAGTCTGCATAGGCCAAGGCAACGGACAACGCGACCGATCGCTCTACGTGTTCCCGCTCGGAGCTGCGCAAGGCCACTTCGGCGGCATTTCTTTTTCCGCGCTGAACATGCGACGCCAAAGAGCCCAAAGGCTGCTCCAGGCTGAAGTAATAATCCCGAGGGACACCATTCATTTGTCCGTACTGCACCGTTCCACGGGCAGACTCCAGCAACACATCCGGCTTTAACTCGGCCTGGTCGTAGCGGGCACGCGCCATCCGTACCTCTCCGTGCACTTCCAAGGCACGACGTTGCACCTCCTGCAGGGAAGGGAACAGCGATTCGTTTTGGCCCTTGGCAGGGAAGGCAGCAAAAAGCCCAATGCCGACGAGCGCCAGGGTGCTTGCGGAAGGCAGTGCGCTGGGCAACCTCTTTTGAAAACGCACCAGCAAAACCGGCAACACGCCCAAAGTCAAAAACGTTGCGGAAACCAATCCGCCAATGACCACCGTCGCCAAGGGCTTTTGCACTTCGGCTCCTGCCGAGGAAGACACGGCCATGGGGACAAAGCCCAACGCTGCCACCGTGGCGGTGAGCAGTACCGGGCGCAGCCGGTCCGAACTTCCTGTGACAATCGCTTTCAGCCAAGGCATTCCACTGGATTCCAACTGCCGAACACGGGAAACCAAAACAATCCCGTTCAATACCGCAACGCCAAACAACGCAATAAATCCGATTCCGGCAGAAATGCTAAAGGGCATTCCCCGCAGGGCCAGGGCCGCAATGCCGCCTATTGCGGAAAGGGGGATTGCTGTAAAAACCAACAAAGCATAAGCCGCACTTCGAAACGCGGCATACAGCAAAATAAAAATAAGTGCAAGGGCCACGGGAACAGCTACCTGAAGACGGGCCAACGCGTGCTGCAGGTTTTCAAAGTCGCCCCCAATGTGCAAGGTATACCCCGCCGGTAGCGGCACCCGGCTGTTCACGGATTTCTGGATATCCTCTACTACAGACGCCACATCCCGGCCCCGGACATTCACGCCCACGGCAATGCGTCGGCTGGTTTTGGAGCGGCTGATTTGCGACGGTCCAATGGTTTCCGTACGGTCTGCCACTGCAGTCAGGGGTACGCGATTTCCCGCGTGGTTGCGCACATACAGTCCGCCTCCTGCGCCGTCCAGTCGGTCCTCGGGTGCCAACCGCACTGCTACATCGTACCGGCGTTGGTCTTCAAATACCTGACCGGCAATTCCTCCGGCATACGCCATTTCCAGTACCTGAGCCACTTCCGACACGGCAACCCCGTGGTAGGCAAGGGCCTGCCGGTTGGGCACCCACCGGTGAAAACGCATGCCCTGGGTGGCCTCCACTTTCACGTCTTCGGCTCCCGGAATATCTTCCACGGCTGTGGCCATTTTTTGGGCCAAATGCGCCAACGTATCCAAATGGTCCCCGTAAATCTGCAAGGCAATGTCCGACTTGGAGCCGCTAATCAACTCGTTGAAACGAAGTTGGATGGGCTGGGTAAATTCGAACCGTGCGCCCCAAACTCCCTCCAAAACAACGGCCATTTTTTCGACCAATTCCTCGCGGGTGGACGCGGACGTCCATTCGTTTTTGGGCTTTAACAGCACCATGACGTCCGCCGCCTCAATGGGCATGGGGTCAGTGGGTACTTCGGCGGTTCCAATTTTACTGACCACCTGCACCACTTCCGGAAAATGACGGATGAGTTTTTTCTCCGCCTCCGTAGTAACCCGCACCATTTCGTTCAAATTGCTCCCGGTAGGGATGGATACTTGCAAGGCCAGATCCCCTTCTTCCAGGTTGGGCAAAAACACGCTTCCCAGTTGGGTAAATCCCAATACGGCCAGCGCAAGAACCCCCAACACTCCTCCCAAAACCCAGGAACCCCGTGCCATCGTTTTTTCCAAAAGGAGGGCATACCGCTCGCGCAATCCGTGAAAGAAACGCTCGGATTTGTTTTCGTGCGTTTCGGGGCGCAAAACCAAGGCCACCAGCGCCGGCACATAGGTGGTACTCAAAATCAAGGCTCCTACCAACGCAAAAACCACGGTTTGGGCCATGGGTTTAAACATTTTCCCCTCAATGCCGCTGAGGGTTAGGATGGGCAAAAACACCACCAGAATAATCAAGACCCCAAAGGCTGCTGAGCCGTAGATGCTGCTGGCGCTTTCGATGACGGTTTCTTCCCGGTCTTTTGCCGTGATTAACCCCTTGCGGTGGAATGCCATCAAGGTGGCCTCCACCACAATTACGGCACCGTCCACCACAATCCCAAAGTCAATAGCCCCCAAAGACATCAAGTTGGCTGAAACGTCAAACGCTTTCATGCAGCCCAAGGCAAACAAAAGGGCCAAAGGAATAACGCTGGTTACCACCAGGGCCGCCCGCCAGTTGCCCAGCATCAGGAGGAGGAGCAGTCCCACCACCAGGGCCCCTTCCAACAAATTTTTCTCTACCGTTCGCAGCGTTCTACCCACCAGGTCCGATCGGTTCAGGTAGGGGGCAATCCGAACGCCTGCCGGGAGCGACGACTGGATTTGGGCCACCCGCGCGTCAATGGCGTGGGTTACCTCGTTGCTGTTTCCTCCCTTGAGCATCAAGCAAATGCCTCCGACGGCCTCGCCTTTTCCGTTGCGCGTCAGGGCACCGTACCGGGGAGCATGTCCGTAGCGAACCGTGGCCAAATCCCCCAGGGTCAGAGGCAAACCTCCGTGGGTAGGAAGGGCAACCTGCCGGACATCGTTCAAATCTTTGTACAAGCCTTCCAGCCGAATGTACCACGCCTGTTCGTTCTTCTCAATGTAGGCCCCTCCTGCATTTTGGTTGCTTTTGGAAACGGCGTCGAATACATCCACCAGGGTTAAGCCCGACTGCTCCAGCCGGTCCGGGTGGACGGCCACTTCGTATTGCTTCACCTCTCCGCCAAAGGAGCTCACCTCCACGACGCCTTTGATTCCCGCCAGTTGGCGCTTGATCTGCCAATCGTGCAAACTGCGCAAGTCGGCCAGCGAATAATCCCCTTGGTGCGCCGCATCTACCTCAAGGGTGTATTGGTACACTTCGCCCAACCCCGTTGTAATCGGCATGAGCTGCGGAGCCCCCATCTCGCTGGGGATGTCCGACTGGGCTACTTGGATTTGCTCGCTTACGCGCTGCCTCGCCAACGCTGTTTCGACGTCGTCGTCAAAAATCACCGTCACAATCGAGAGTCCGGACCGCGAAACGCTCCGCACTTCCTGCACCCCGGGCAAGTTGGACATGCTCAATTCCACCGGATAGGTGATGAACTGTTCGACTTCCTGGGGCGCCAAGGCGGGCGCGGTGGTGACCACCTGAACCTGGTTGTTGGTGATGTCGGGTACAGCGTCCACCGGGAGACGGAGGGCGCTGATTAGGCCCCACACGGCCATGGCCCCCGTAAGGGCAAAAACAAGGGCTTTTTGGCGAACCGAAAAGCGAATTACGGCATGCAACATGAGCAAAAAATAAGGGAGAAGAGAAGGGCTTTTCCTTGGTGTGGAAAGCCGCAAAGGGGAGGGCGCTTGGCGCCCACCGAAACCGTTATACGGTAGGAGGGGGCGGGCGGTTGCCGCCGGCCGCTAAGAAAAACAAGCGCGAGAGCGCGCTCGAACAAGGTTCGCCCGTGGGCAAGGCATATGCCTCGCATATCCCCGTCTTTTTGAAAACGTATGCCACGCTCGTACATCCTACGAAGGCATCGGCTTCCCCGTCGGTCGAAAAAGAAAGAGCAAGCGTTTGATCGTCTACCCGGAAATTTTCCAGGTGATCAGCCCCCAGGTCGGCTTCCAAAGGATGGCCCGGGAGTTCCGACGTGGAAACGTTCCAATGGGTTTCGTGTTCCCCTGTCGCAATCGGTTCTGCGTGCCCGTGGGGCACGACCGAGTGGGCCAAGAGCAACGCCCCAGCTAACCACAACAATCCCTTACGCAGAACAGAAACCATGAATCAAAGGTATAAAAAAAGCCTCTCCGAAGGAGAGGCTTTTGCGGTGCGGACGGGACTCGAACCCGCGACCCCCGGCGTGACAGGCCGGTATTCTAACCGACTGAACTACCGCACCATTTTGTTCATTGGGGTTGCAAATATACAAAGAATTTCAAAACGTCCAAATGTCATTTCATTTTTTGGTGGGCCAAAAAGAAGGGAAGGAGGCCGTGCAAGGGATGGTCGGCGGTAGACAAAGGATGAACCTGCAACTGAGGCGGTTGCTGCAAACGCCGGAGGGAATCCAGCCGGGCGTCAAAGGCTTGTTGGTAGGCTAGCTTGGCTTCATGGGGCAGCAAAACCAATTTTTCGCCGGTTTCTGCATCGGTAAGTTCGCTCCAACTTCCTGCGTTCTCGAAAGATAATTCCTGTTCAGCTGGACCAAAGACCGGGAAGAGCAGAACCCAGTGCTGGCGTTGGCGGAGGTGTTCCAAGGCTTTTTGCAAGGCATCCCAAGGAGAAGCTCCGTCGGATTCCGGTTCCCAAAAGTCCGAAAACACGACCACCATGGATCTGCGCGGCATGGATTCGGCCAGTTGGTGCAAGGTTTCCGACAGCGGCGTGCGTTTTGGGATGTCCGTACCGGTCCGAAGGTCCTGCAAGACGGATTGGTACAAGGCCAACCGATGGGATTTGGACGATTTGCAGGGAAAGGCCTCCGTCCCTCCGCGTCCATCCAAATAGGTCAATCCCAAGGCGTCGCGCTGGTTGCCCAGGGCTTCGCCCAGCAAGGCCATGCAGAGAATGGAAAAAGCCAGCTTGTGGTCGGTGCGCATGGATCCGCTGCGGTCCAAAACCACCCGGCACTGCAAATTGGTTTCGGCATCGGTTGTTTTGAGCAGCATTTTGTCGGTCTTGGCCAGTCGTTTCCAGTCCAATCGACGCAAGCTGTCTCCTGGAGAATAGGCCCGGTGCTCAGCGAATTCAACCGAAAATCCTTTCAGTGGAGAACGGTGGTATCCCGCCAAGGGTCCGTTCAGGGCATGCTTGGCAAACAGGGAGAGGTGCTCGGTTCCTTGGGCGGAAAGCAGGTCTTCCAAGGCGGGAAGCGGGGGGTAGGAGGGGGTTACCATTGCAAGGAACGTAGCGGGTTTTGGCGGCCCATGGCCCAGGCCGGAAGGGCCATGGTCAGCAGGACCAGTCCGAAAAGCAAGGCGTTTAGCACGGCCCATTCGCCCCACGGCCAGGCGATGGGGACGGTTTGGACGTAGTACGTAGCCGGGTCCAGTTGGATCCACTGCCACCGGTCTTGGCTCCAGCAGAACGCCAAGGCCAACCCGTTTCCGAGCAGAAGACCCCACAGCGCCATGCGGCT
>JBILEM010000213.1:0-2951 GCA_044352085.1 Schleiferiaceae bacterium | reverse complement strand
GTACACCGGTTTGGTGAACCGGCAGTATTCGATGCCATAATTCAGCAAAACGGGGCCTTTCGGCGGGTCCACAAACAACCCTGCAGCCCGGCTCAAGATAAAATACCCGTGGGCCACGCGGCCGGTGAAAATGGTCCCTTCCAGCGACGAGGCGTCCATGTGGGCGTAGAATTTGTCCCCGCTCAACTCCGCAAAATCCTCGATGTCTTGCAGGGTAACCAAGTGCTTGTCCGTGGTCACGGTGTCTCCAATCCGCAGGTCTTCAAAATGCTGGCGGAACAAGTGGGGCTCGGCTTCGGGGCGCGCGGCGCCGGGAATGTAGCGGCCCGTCAACGCCTGAACGGCGTCGGGATGGCCCTGAATGGCGACGCGGTGCAAGTAGTGCATAACGCCACGTTTTCCGCCCATTTCTTCGCCGTTCCCCGCGCGGCCTGGTCCGCCGTGGGTCAACAGCGGCATGGGAGAGCCGTGGCCCGTGCTTTCTTTGGCCGACGACGCGTCCAGCACCAAAATCCGGCCGTTGCTTGTTGCGGCCTCCAACGTGAATTCCCGCGCGTTCTCGCGGCTGGCTCCCACGTACGACGTCACCAAGGAGCCCTTTCCCAAGGCCACCAAAGCCGCCGCTTCGTCCAAGGACGCATACGGCATCAACGTGCTCACGGGTCCAAACGCCTCGATTTCGTGGGCCCGAACCGCTTGAAACGGACGGTCGTTCCGGAACAAAACCGGTGAAAAATACGCTCCGGCCTCGGGATGGTCCGCCACCGGCGCTCCTGCCCCCTGGGCGTTTCCAAACACCGCCGGCATCTCCTCCGCCAACGCCGCAACCGACGAGCGCACCCGCTCCACCTGAAGCGACGTAGCCAGCGGCCCCATCCGCACGCCTTCCTTGGAAGGGTCGCCCACGGTGGTCGTGGCCAAACGCTTTACTAGGGCCTCTTGAACCGCGTCCAGGTGCTCCTGGGGAACGACCACCCGCCTTACCGCGGTACACTTTTGCCCGGCCTTGATGGTCATTTCCTTGACCACCTCTTTGATAAACAGGTCAAACTCCGGCGTAGCTGGCGTCGCTTCGGGGCCCAAAACCATCGCATTCAAGGAGTCGGCCTCCAGGTTAAAAGGAACCCCGCGCTCCACAAAGTGGGGCTGCAATTTCAGCCGCAATCCGGTTGCGTTCGAGCCTGTAAAGGTCACCACGTCGCCTTCGGATACGGCATCCAAAACGCCAACGCCCTTGCCCACCAACAACTGCAAGGCGCCATCGGGCAGCAGCTTACTGGCCACAATGTCCCGCACCACCGCTTCGGTTAAAAAGCTGGTGTATTCCGACGGCTTGACCACCGCAGGAACGCCGGCCAACAGGTTGACGGCAATCTTTTCCAGCATGCCCCAAACCGGGAAGTTAAAGGCATTTACATGCACGGCCACGCCCCGACGGGGCACCATCAGGTGGTGGCCCACAAACGTCCCGTTTTTACTCAGCCGAACGGGGTCGCCGTCCACAAAATAAGGCAGGTCGGGAAACTCCTTGCGCAACGACGCATTGGCAAACAGGTTGCCGATTCCGCCTTCGATGTCGATCCAGCTGTCCACGCGGGTAGCGCCCGTAGCCGCCGACAACGCATAGTAGGACTCTTTGCGGTCTGTCAGGTACAGCGCCAAAGCTTTCAGCATGCGGCCCCGTTCCGGAAAGGTCATTTTCCGCAGAGCGGTACCGCCTTTCGCGCGGCCGTAAGCCAGCACCTCGTCAAAGTTCAAGCCGGCGCTGGAAACGGTGCCCAAGGGGGCTCCGGTGCGGGCATCGGAAGCCGTCCACTCCGCTCCTTCGCCGGCCACCCACTGGCCCAGTACGTAATTCTCAAATGCTTTCATGCGCTTATTTCTTGGGCAATTTCTTGAGGCCCATGTGCCAAAAAGCAAAGGCAAACTTGTCGATGGCTTCCTCAATCACCATAGCGGTGGGCTTGCCCGCGCCATGGCCTGCTTTCGTTTCGATGCGAATCAAAACCGGATTGGCGCAACCTTGCTTGTCCTGCAATTCCGCAGCAAACTTGAACGAGTGTGCAGGAACCACGCGGTCGTCGTGGTCTGCCGTGGTCACCAACGTGGCGGGATAGCATGTGCCGGGCTTTACGTTGTGCACGGGGCTGTAGCCCAGCAAGTAGGCAAACATTTCCGCACTTTGTTCCGACGTCCCGTAGTCGTAGGCCCATCCGGCGCCCGCGGTAAACGTGTGGTAACGCAGCATGTCCAACACCCCAACGGCGGGAAACGCTACGCGCGCCAAATCCGGCCGCTGGGTCATGACGGCTCCCACCAGCAAACCGCCGTTGGATCCGCCAGACAGAGCCAAATACTTGGAAGACGTGATCTTCTGCGCAAACAAATACTCCGCAGCGGCAATGAAATCGTCAAACACATTTTGCTTTTGCAGCTGGGTGCCCGCCTTGTGCCAGGCCTCACCATACTCGCCCCCGCCGCGCAAATTCGGAATGGCCAATACCCCGCCGTTTTCCAGCCAAACAACGTAGGACGTGCTGAACGACGGCGTTAGGTTCACCCCAAAACCGCCGTAACCGTAGAGAATGGTCGGGTTTTTCTTGGAGTACTTCAAGCCCTTTTTGTGGGTAATCATCATCGGCACTTTCGTTCCGTCTTTACTGGTGTAAAACACCTGGTAAGACACATAGTCCGCCGAATTAAAATCAATGCCGCTGGCGCGGTACAATTCAACGGCATTGGCACGCGGCACATAACGGTACTGGGTCCCTGGCGTTACGGCGTTTGTAAAAGAGAAGTACAGCTCGCGGGCGTTCCATTTTCCTCCAACTCCGCTAACTGTTCCTTGCCCGGGCAAAGGGAGGGAAACCACCTCTTTGCCGTCAACGGACACCCGGTCTACCACACTCAATGCGTCCTTCAGGCCATTCACAAAGAAAAATCCCCCGCCG
>JBILEM010000212.1:0-2957 GCA_044352085.1 Schleiferiaceae bacterium | reverse complement strand
CTTTTGCCTGTACCATTCCAATGGGACCTTTTATGCCTTTGTGAACAGCAAAACCGGCGACATTGAACAGTGGGAATTGACGGCTACCGGGGACTCTATTGACGGCAAACGGGTCCGCACGCTTCACCTTGGCGGGCAGGTAGAGGGCATGGTGGCCGACGACGCTTTGGGAACGCTGTTTGTAGGCGTCGAAGACGAGGGCATTTACCGGTTTGACGCCTTGCCAACGGGATCCTCCAAAGGAACTTTGCTGGAGGCGTCCACCGCGGAAAATCCCGCCATTGCCTACGATGTGGAAGGACTGGCCCTGTTTGCGCCCAACGATTCCACCGGGTATTTGGTCGCCAGCAGCCAAGGGAACAACTCCTATGCGGTCTTTGAACGCACCGGGAAACATGCCTATTTAGGCAGCTTTACCGTGGGAGACGGCACGGTCGACGGAACGTCGGAAACCGATGGCATCGAAATTGCTGCATTCTCTTTTGGCGAATCCTATCCGGCCGGCATTTTCATTGCGCAAGATGGAGCCAATACCGACGGAACCGTTTCCAAACCCCAGAATTTCAAGGTGGTCTCGTGGGCGGAAATTGCCCAAGCCCTCCTGGCAAAAAAACCCTGAGTCGTCGTTTTGAATGGGGTCACCCCGAGGGGGAATCGGCGTTTTCCTACCTTTGCTCCATGCCCATTCGCACCCGACTCTCTGAAATTCTAGGTTTCTCCACCGTCCTCTTTGTGGCCAATGCGTGGGTGGTTCCTTGGTGGCAAGGCGAGATCTTGACCGGCAGCGAGGTCGCTGTGTACGGCGGGTTGTCCCTGTTCGGAGGCGTGGGCTATCACTTCACAACCCAGTGGTTGAAGCGACGGAGGGAGCGGTCGTAAAGAAAAGCGGTCGGAAATACGAAGTGCATTCTTCGTCCGAGAAAAGTCTAGTCGTCCTCCAAGGAAAACAATTCCTCCACGGGCGTTGCAAACGTGCGCGCCAAGGCCAACGCCAGCGGCAAACTGGGGGCGTACTTCCCCTGCTCGATGGCATTGATGGTCTGCCGACTAACACCGACAGCCTCGGCCAATTCTTGCTGGGACCAGTCTTTTCCCGCACGGAATACTTTTACTTTATTCTTCATGGCCCAGGGAATACCAGTTGCGCAAAGAAACAGCCAAAAGCACATTGAATACCAACAAAAACGCCACCAACTGGGCATACATTACGTAAAAATAGGGCACCCCGTAAACGGTCCAGGTAGCGCCCAAAAAGAGCAATGCGTTGATCCAGGTGGCGCGAGCAAGGGCCTTCCAGCGCAGCTGGCGAATCGCCTCGTCCTCCACGCGCTCCCGGGAAAATCCCAAGACCAACCCACTCAATGTGATCCAGGTTAACAAAAGCTCATCGGTGATGTTGTTGGCAATCCAGCCTGGGCCAGCCGGTGATTCTTGCATGATTCCATCCGACCACAGCGCGGGAACCACGAATTTGAACCATTTGACGCCCCCTTCCGGAGCACCTGCATACAGCCAAAGAGCACCCCAAAAAATTCCCCCCGCAAAAACCACGGCGGCGGGCTTTTTCCAGGAGGCAGGCAACAATCCATCGTTTTTCATTTCCTGTTGTTTTTATCGTTTAACGGATCAAATGTATAACTTATTTTACATTGTGTAAAGTTTGTTTTACATTTTAAAGCCCAAGGTAATCGAAATCCCAAAGACCCGAACGCATTGGCGTACCTTCGGGATTCAATACCACTCCCATGATTTCACGCAAGACCCTGTACTGGATCTCCACCGGCATCCTGATTGTATTCGAAGGAATTATGCCCGCCCTGACCGGCAATTCCGAAATGGCACGCGCCGGCATGGCCCATTTGGGCTACCCCGACTACTTTGGCACGATGCTGGCCACCTTCAAAGTATTGGGGGTATTGGCCATTGCAATTCCCCTTGTGCCAAAAACTTTGCGGGAGTGGGCATACGGCTGCTTTGTCCTCGAATTAATTTCGGCAACGTGGAGCCATGCTGCCATCGACGGTTGGGCCAACGGGCAAACGTATTTCCCGCTGGTGATTTTGGGTATCGTCCTAACGTCGTATTTCACCCAGCCCATCAAAGAGACCGACGCCCCAGCAGCGTGAAGTCGCGGCCGCAACCGGCCGGACAAAGAACCGTTTACCGGGGTTTGAAAAAGCGATTGCCCAAATCAGCGACCCGGAATAGCAAATCGCCCGCGCTGAAGCACGGCACCGCTTGTTGATTCTAAGCTCCAATGGTATATACCGGAAGGCAGGAGAGAAATGGGGTGCTGCACTTCTTCGGGTCCTAGCAGCCATTCCCCAAATGACCGTCCGGTGGCGTCAAACAACCTCAAGTACACCGATGCCGACGTGGTAGGTTTTTGAAAGAACAACCCATTTCCGTCGGAAAAAGTCCAACCGACGTACGGGAGATATTCGTACAATCCTATGCCCGTCCGGATGTAGTACAGGCAATCCGATGTGTCCACACAACCGGCCTCTTCCACCCGCACGGCATAGAAGCCGGTTTTCGCGGGCACCCAAGATCGGCTGGTGGCTCCAGACACCGGCGCGTATGCGCTGTCGCAGCGTAGCCATTGGTAGTTTGCCTGTGGGCTAGCATGAGAAGACGTCAAGCTGGGCGCTGGGGTTGCTGCACTGTCTACCAAAACGGTATTGATTAACCCAAAGACGACCACTTGCTGACTCTGCTGGCTGGCATTTCCGCTGGCGTCGGTAAATGTCCAATCAATGTAATGGGTTCCCGGAGTCGTAAATAGGGCGGGGCCTGTAGTCGTCCCTACCACGGTACCGGAACAGGAATCCACGGCATAAGGCGGTGCGGGGAGCGCCACTTGGCATAAGCCGGTCAAGGTAGGCAATTGGGAAACCAAAGGCACCGGGGCGGCGGTATCCAAAGGGGGCTGCACCGGAATGAACGAACAGGGCCCA
>JBILEM010000211.1:0-3036 GCA_044352085.1 Schleiferiaceae bacterium | reverse complement strand
TGGGTGGCACAGGCTTTGATTGAACAAAGCTGGACGCCGGCAGGTGCGCAATCTGCGGAAAAGCCCAAAATTGCTTCCGTTTCGCAACCCAGTGCCTGGTTGTCCCAACGCGGAATGTCTTAAAAAATGCGATTATCCATGGTTTCTTCCCGTTTTTCGGAGTTCTTAGGCGCTTTTTCCCGCTGGACGTTGCTGCTCGTCGGTGTTGTGGCTTGGGCCGGTAGCGGGAACGGTTTGCATGCGCAAAATGCGCGCGATACCGTTTTTACCATTGTCCGCTTTGGCCGGACCATGCAGGCCACCGTGGTCAACGGAGACACCGTTCCCTGGGCCGTTTTGGACGAGGTCATGGTGGGAGACAAGCCCGTTTTCACGAGTGCGGAAGCCCGAAAAAAGTACTACCAACTCAAGCGAAAAGTAATCAAGGTATACCCCTATGCGGTGATGGCGGGCAACAAGTTGGACTCGCTGAATATGAAGTTGGACGGCTTGAATAACAACCGCCAACGCAACAAAGCCATCAAAGAGTACCAAGATTTCTTGGAAAAGCGGTTTGAACCCGAATTGCGCAAATTGACCCGGTCGGAAGGCCAGGTTTTGGCCAAGTTGATTCAACGCGAAACGGGGATGACGGTTTTCCACCTCATTAGGCAGTACCGCAATACGTTAACGGCCTGGACCTGGGCCGCAACAGGGGCTTGGTACGATATTTCCATTCGCGAGAAATACGACCCTGCTACGAACGAAGACGATCGCTTGGTGGAAGCTATTTTGCGCAGGGCATTTGCAGAAGGTGCTTTGACGCCCCGAAAGCGTTTTTACCAAGGGAAAACCGGTAAGAAAAGGTGATTGCAGAACGCATCCCTCTGGAACCGGTTGGGTGGGGCTTACGCCCGCATGTCCCGAGTTCGTATGGACCGGAAGAAGCCGCTCGGGGTCTTCGGTTTCCCGCTGAGAGGCGTGCCCGGCTGCTCCAAGCGTTGCGCAACCAAGGCCAAGAGAACTCGGCTGCATGGGCCAAGTTGGCATTGCCCGAGGCGGTTACCGTAACCACGGGCCAGCAAATCGGACTGGGGCTTGGGCCGTTGTACACGGTTTTGAAAATTGCCGATACCATGGCCTTGGCGCGTGCGCTGGAAATGCACCTGAAGGTTCCCGTAGTACCCGTTTTTTGGATGGCCACAGAGGACCACGACGCCCAAGAGATCAACCATGTGTGGCACGGAAACCAGAAGATTTCCCACCGCGTCGTGCCCGCCCAGCACTCCGTTGGGCCCTTGCCCGCCTCCCAGGCCTTGCCTGCCTTGCACGATTTGCAGGAGTCTGTTCAAGGAACGGTTGCCGAGCGCATTGCGGAGGCCTGGTCCCAGATTTACGCCCAAGCCGCTACGCTGGCGGAAGCCGTCCGAACATTGGTATTTCGGTATTTTGACTCCAACGAATTGCTCGTTTTGGATCCGATGGATCTCGATCTGAAGCGCTCTTTTTCGCCGGTATTGGTTCAAGAGGCGCAAGATTCGGTCCTTTTAACTGCTTGGCAGCAAACCCGTAACGCTCAGCCCAACTTTTCCGGTTCGCCCATCGAGCCCCAGCGGTTTAATGCTTTTGTATGGAACGAGGCAGGCGAGCGCCGGTACCCGACCGCAGGGGTCGATCCGGTGGCTGTGGCCCAAGATCACCCCGAGACGTGCAGTCCGAATGCCTTGTTGCGTCCGGTTTACCAAGAATTTATCCTTCCGAATGTGGCTTATGTGGGCGGACCCGGAGAGGCCGTTTACTGGAGCCAGCTTCCTTTGGCGTTTGCAGCATTCGGGATTCCCTTTCCCGTTTTCAAACGGAGATCGGGTGCCACCTGGCTAAGTCCAAAAGGCAGGCGGGCATGGCAAAAAGCGGGACTTGCATGGTCAGAAGTCCCGGTAGCGCCGATTTCTGGAAGGGAAGAGCTCCAAAAAGCAGCCGAAGTGGCATTAGAAAAAGCTTGGTCCGAATGGCAAATCCCGATGGAACAAGGATTTAAACAATTGGAAGCAATTTCCGGCCGCATGGATCCTACTTTGCTCGCCTTGTCAGCTGCTTGGAAAGCCAAAATGGACCGCGAAAAGCTTCGTTGGGAGGAGCACGCCCGGCGTTGGGCCGCTAAGTCACTAGAAGCGGCAGACTTGAGGCTGGAAATGCTGCAACGCGAAGCGTATCCGCAAGGAACCCCCCAAGAACGGGTTTGGTCGGCTTTGTGGGCAGAGTCGCAAGCGGGCGTGCATTTTGCGACCGACTTGACGAACCAACTCGACGCTTGGAAGTCGGAACATCTAATCTGGGTAGACGCATGGACCTAATGGGCCTTGGATTGTTTGCATTGGCTTTGGCAGCCAGTACCTTGACGTTTTTCAGTGGTTTTGGTTTGGGGACCTTGCTTTTGCCTGCGTTCCTGTTGGTGCACCCCGACCGGCCTCAAGAGGCCGTCTTGGCCGTAGCCGTTGTCCATTTGGTGAACAATCTACTCAAGGGCGGCTTGACTTTTCAGTGGGTGGAATGGCGCTCGGCCCTCTATTTTGGATTGGCGTCTGCGGGAGCGGCCTTTTTGGGTGCATGGATGCTGGAGTCGCTTTCGGGCCCCGGTGCCCAAAGGGCCATTGGCTGGACCTTGGTCCTTTTTGCGGTATTGGAAACCCTTCCAACCAAGCACCTCCAGGCGACTTGGGCGCAAAAGCCTTGGGGACTCGGCCTGGGCGGGGTGCTTTCGGGGTTTGCAGGCGGATTCAGCGGCCACCAGGGAGCCTTGCGCTCCTTTTTCTTGAGCCGAACCGGCTGGACCGCTCAGCGCGTGGTGGCTACCGGTTCCTGGGTGGCATTGGCGGTGGATTTCTCCCGGATTCCCATGTATTATTTTCAAGGAGAACGCCTGGGTGCGGAATGGCTTCCGATCATTTTGTGGGGAATGGCTGGGGCGTTGTTGGGAAGCTTGGTGGGCCGAACGTTTTTGCCCAAATTGACACTGCGTCCTTTGCAAATTTTTGTTGCCTTGGGGTTGACCCTTCT
>JBILEM010000210.1:0-3043 GCA_044352085.1 Schleiferiaceae bacterium | reverse complement strand
GCGTCCGTGTATTTCTCTCCGTAGGGATTTCCAAAAGCCATGGACAGGTAGATAACGGCTTTTTTGCCTTGGCTGTGGGCATGCTGCACGATCCAGGAGGCCTCATGCAAGGCCTGTTCCCGAGTGCGTTGGGTGTTGCGCTGCTGAAATCCTTCGGACAGGGAAAAAGGATACCCAATGGTATCTACCTGGGGATGGGCCACGGCGTTCTCTGCTCCCTGGCGATTTCCCACAATGACAAGGCGCTCGGGGGAATTCTGCGGCCAATTTACCCGTCGGAGCAATTCCGCGGTGTCGGCCATTTGGGGGACGGCACGTGGGGATACAAAACTGCCGACGTCCAAAACGTCAAACCCAACTTGGGCCAGTTCTTGAACATAATGCACTTTCTCGTCCAAGGAGAACAACCGGTGCCAGCCTTGCATGGCGTCCCGGGGGCATTCCACCCAGGTTATGCGTTCCATCCCCGAAGGCAATCGTGAACCAGTGCTGGTCCGTTGTAAACAAGTCCGGTATACACTTGAACGAGGTTGGCACCTGCTTGGCGCTTCTCAGCCGCATCCGCCGCTGTAAACACCCCGCCCACCGCAATCAGCGGAAAATCGGGCCCAACGGCTGCGCGCAGCACCCGAATGGCCTGGGTAGCGCGCTCCTTAACGGGCAAACCACTGACCCCACCCGCACCTATTGCCTCGACTTCCTCCCCCGGCATGCGCAGATTTTGGCGGGAAAGGGTGGTATTGGTGGCCACAATGCCATCGGCCCCGGAAGCCACAATGGCTTGCGCCGTAGTCGCCAGTTCTTCGTCGGTCATGTCCGGGGCAATCTTGACCCAAACGGGACGACGGGGTTCCAGTCGGTCTCGCTCTGCAATCACCTCGTGCAAAAGCGCTTGCAGGGGCTCTAAGGACTGGAGCGCGCGCAATCCTGGCGTGTTGGGGGAGCTGATGTTTACTGTGAAGTAGTCGACTACCGGGTGCAAAACCCGCATGCATGCTACGTAATCTTGCGCGGCGTCTTCGTTGGAGGTGTCTTTGTTCTTGCCAATGTTACCGCCTACAATCACTCCCGGAGTTCGATGGGCCAGACGTCGAGCAGCCGCTTCCACCCCGTGGTTGTTGAAGCCCATCCGGTTAATCAGGCCTTGATCTTGGCGCAAACGAAACAAACGCGGGCGGGGATTTCCGGGCTGGGGCCGGGGGGTGAGCGTGCCTACCTCCACAAAACCAAAGCCCATGGCCGCCCACGCAGGAACGGCTTCGGCATCTTTGTCCAAACCTGCGGCGAGGCCAACGGCATTGGGAAAACGCAAGCCGGAGACTTCCACGGGCTCTCCAACAGGTCCACGGCCTCCCGCTACCCACCGAACCAACCCCAATCCTCCGGGCACGCGGCAAAGAAGCGAAACGCCTCCCAAAGTGAGCCGGTGGGCCGTTTCCGGTGAGAGCATAAACAAAAGCGGCCGAATCCAAGTGGTATAAGCGTTCATGTTCCAAAAATACGGGCGAAATTTGCGCCATGGCCAAACCCGCACAAAAAACCATTCGAATCGAAAACCGTCGGGCCCGATTTGAATACGAACTTTTGGACACCTTCACGGCGGGCATGGTGCTGATGGGGTCGGAAATCAAGTCCATCCGCGAAGGTGCGGCCGGTTTGGTGGATGCTTATTGCCTGGTGGTTGAAGGCGAATTGTGGGTCAAACACTTGCACATCGCCCCGTGGCGCTTGGGAACCCACGCCAACCACCTGGAAACGCGGGACCGCAAATTGCTCCTGAAAAAAAACGAACTGAAAAAAATCGACCGCGCCTTGAAGGACAAGGGGATCACCCTGGTGCCTACCCTGCTGTTTTTGAACGATTCGGGATTGGCCAAGCTGGACATTGCCTTGGCCAAAGGCAAGAAATTGCACGACAAACGCGCTTCGTTGAAAGAAAAAGACGCCGACCGGGAGTCCCAGCGGGCACAAGACCGGGACTAATCCCCTCGTTTATTGGTTCTGCACGTTGCCCAACATGGGCACAAAACGGAACGTACCGAGGTCCTCCCGGTCAAAATCCTTGTCGCTCTGCCGGGTGATGCGCCACATGCGTTGGTCCTCTCCTTCGGGGCCAACAGGAAGGATGAGCTTCCCTCCAACTGCCAATTGGGCCAGCAAGGCCGGCGGGATTTCTGGAGCGGCTGCGGTAACTAAAATACCGTCAAATGGAGCAAATGCGGGCATCCCTTTGTAACCGTCTCCAAACCGCTGGACCCCTTGGGCATGCAATTCTCCCAACAGACGTTTGGAAAATTCAAACAGTTCTTTTTGGCGTTCGATGGTGTGCACTTTGTAGCCCATGGCCGCCAGAACCGCCGCTTGGTACCCCGAACCGGTTCCTATTTCCAACACTTTGGCCCCTACCGGCAAGGCCAGGGCCTGGGTTTGAACCGCTACGGTGTAAGGCTGGCTGATGGTCTGGGAAGCACGAATGGGAAAGGCTGCATCGCGGTAGGCAAACTCCTCAAAACTCGATTCCAGGAAAATATGCCGAGGTACCTGCATCATGGCCTCCAGCACCCGTTCGTCGGCAATGCCTTTTTCCCTTAAAACCTGAATCAGCTGCCTGCGCTGCCCAACGTGCCGCGGCAAATCCAAGGAATGGTGCATCTGTTTCACGCTCCAAATTTAGGCCTTGCAGTGCCTTACCTTTGTATGCTATGCGGAACTTCTTTCCTTCCTTGAGAGCCTGTGGCCAATTGGCCGTGTTTCTGTTGGCGGGGGCGTGTGCCCCGGAGGTGGCCGTGGAGCCGGCCTATGTACGCATTCCGGGGATGGTTCTGGATCCGGTAGAATCCTCTCTAAACGGCTCCCGCAGTTCCAAAATCACCACGGTATGGGTGCAGCTGCCGGACGGATCCTTCGCCGGTACCTTCTCCCTTCCGTGCTCCTTCCCCGTTCTTTTGGACGAAGGCTTTCATACGATTAAGCTCTATCCCGGCGTTAATACCAATGGAATGGCTTCTTTTCGGTCCCAATACGAGTTTTATACGCCGGTTTC
>JBILEM010000209.1:0-3053 GCA_044352085.1 Schleiferiaceae bacterium | reverse complement strand
TTCGGGACAAGGAGACCATGACTTTTTTGAACAAGACGTACACCATCGATAAGGAAAGCCGCAGCAAGGTGCAAGCCAACGACGGAACGAATTCCGTGGTGTTCACCAAGGTCGACTGAGCAATCCCGTTTCCTTTGCCTATATTTGCCGCTCCTTTGCGGGTGTGGCGAAATTGGTAGACGCATCAGACTTAGGATCTGACGCCGTGAGGTGTGGGGGTTCGAGTCCCTTCACCCGCACTGTTTAAAGCCCGAGCGTGAACCGCTCGGGTTTTTTGTTGTTATTCGTTCCAAACAACCCCTGTAAAAAGTACGCCCCCATGAATACCCTTTCCCTCGTTTTGGCCGGTGCCGGATTGTGCACCGTGGTGATGCTCATCGCTGTTTTCAGTGTTATGCAGAAGGCGCTGGCCCGGCTGGAGGCCCGCGTAAACGCCTTGGAGAAGTCGAATTCTTGAAGTAGTTTTGCGCCCTTGTTGCCACTTTAGCTCAGTTGGTAGAGCATCGCATTCGTAATGCGAGGGTCGTGGGTTCGAGTCCCATGAGTGGCTCAAAAAAAGCCGAAGGCAATGGCCCTTCGGCTTTTTTGTTCCGCATAGGCCTCCGAAGTCAAAGGGAGGGTTGCAATTCCCACCTCAGGCAATTGGGAGGGTGGGGGCATTTTTGTATCTTTGCAAACCCTGAGCGCGAGTGCTGAAATTGGTAGACAGGCTAGACTCAGGATCTAGTGTCCGTAAGGATGTGAGGGTTCGAGTCCCTCTTCGCGCACAAAACCCGCCAAGGCGGGTTTTGTCGTTTTTGGAACTTTCCCGGACTCCTTGCCCCGAATTCCACGCTTTATTGTACCGGTGGCTTCGGACTGCAAAATCATGCATTGTTTCTGTACTTGCTTGTTTCCCTCCTTCCGACTTGGTTTGTTTTTTAGTCGCTCGTCGGGCCAGGCAATTCATCCTGCCCGAAGTACACAACCCGCTTTCCAAACGGGGTTAAGGTAATAGCGGATGCCGTACCTTTGCACCCTTAAATTCCTCTCCATGAACGTTACCCTGACCAAAGGAAAAGCATCCGACGCAACGATTGTCCTCACAATGGAGCAAGCCGATTACGCCCCCAAGGTGGCTGCGGCCTTGCAGAACTACCGCAAAAATGCGCGCATTCCGGGTTTCCGTCCGGGGATGGCTCCCATGGCCATGGTAGAACGCCAGTACGGTACTGCTTTGCGGGTGGACGAGATCAACAAGTTGTTGCAGGACGAACTGTACGCGTTTATTGAGAAGGAAAAGTTGGACCTGTTGGGCCAGCCTTTGCCCATTCCCCAGCAGGGTCTGGATTGGAATGCGCCCACGTTGGAGTTTCAGTTTGAAGTAGGTTTGGCCCCCGAACTGACCCTGGACATGGGCGAGAAAGTCAAATTGCCCTACTACACCATCGAAGTTTCCAAGAAAGTCATTGACGACGAGGTGAACAACCTGCGCCAACGTTACGGCAAGTTGAGCAGCCCCGAGAAAGCCGCCGACGACGATTTGTTTTACGGCGAGTTCAAGGAGGTAGATGCCGCTGGAACCCCGGTAGAAGGAGGTCTTTCCAAGGACGGCCGTTTTGCCGGAACCGTTGTGGCGGACAAGAAGGCCCTGAAGGCTTTGGTGGCTGCTGCCGCAGGAGACGTGATGACGTTCCAAGTGGGCACCACCTGGACGTCGGACTTCCGTTTGGAAAACGTTTTGGGCTGCACGGCCGAAGAATTGGCTCAGAGCACCGGGTCGTTTGCTTTTGAATTCAAGTCGGCCTACCGCATGGAGCCCGCCGCCTTGGACCAGGAATTGTTCGACAAGGTCTTTGGCCCCGGGGTGGTTTCTTCCGAGGCCGAACTCCGCGGCAAGATCCAAGCCGAATTGGAAGCGGTTTACCAACGCGATGCCGACGTGCATTTCTTCAACACGGCCAGTGCCCATTTGATGGAAACCAAAATGGACCTGCCCATCGCTTTCTTGAAGAAGTGGTTGCAGCAAGGCGCTGAAAAGCCCTTGTCCGCCGAAGAGGTAGAAAACCAGTGGCCCAACATGGAAAAAGGCATGCGTTGGCAGCTGATTGAAGGCAAATTGGTGCGTGAGCACCACCTGCACGTCCACAAGGAGGAATTGGTGGAATACGCCGTAGGCTTGGTCAACGAGCGCATGATGCAATTTGGCCAAGGATTGCCCCCCGAAGAAGTAGAAAAGGTGGCACTGAATTTGTTGAAGAACCGCGAGCAAGCGGAGCAAATGTCTGAGCAAGTTTTGCAGAACAAAATGAATGCGTTCTTCAAGGCGAACTTTGGTAAAAAAGAGATCAAGTCGAGCTACGAAGATTTTTTGGCCGTTGCCACCAAAACCAACTAAATTAGAACCATGAGTTCCAACCTTGGCAAAGAGTTTCAGCGGTACGCCCAGCTGGACAAAGGCATTTCCAGCCTCACAATGGAAGGCTACGTAAAAGGATCGTTGACGCCCTACATCATTGAAGAGCGCCAGTTGAATGTGGCCCAAATGGACGTGTTCTCGCGTTTGATGATGGACCGCATTATCTTTTTGGGTACCGGCATCAACGACCAGGTGGCCAACATCGTTCAGGCCCAGTTGCTGTTTCTGGAAAGTGCGGACGCCAAGAAGGACATTCAGATCTACATGAACTCTCCCGGTGGAAGCGTTTATGCGGGTCTGGGCATCTACGACACCATGCAGGTGATCAATCCCGACGTCGCGACCATTTGCACAGGCATGGCGGCTTCTATGGCGGCCGTCCTGTTGTGTGCCGGCGCCAACGGAAAACGTTCGGCTTTGAAGCACAGCCGGGTCATGATTCACCAGCCCATGGGCGGTGCGGAAGGCCAAGTGTCGGATATGGAAATCACGCTGAAGGAAATCCTGAAGCTCAAAAAAGAACTGTACGACATCATTTCTAGCCACAGCGGCAAGCCTTTTGCCGAGGTCGAAAAGGATTCCGACCGGGATTACTGGATGACCTCCGAAGAAGCAAAGGCCTATGGCATGATTGACGAGGTGCTGACAGGAAAGA
>JBILEM010000208.1:0-3060 GCA_044352085.1 Schleiferiaceae bacterium | reverse complement strand
GGCTCCCACCGTGCCGGAGGCCCCGGTAACTGCCAAAATGCGTTGTTCCATGGAACAAAATTAACCCGTGCAGCGCTACCCGGTCGAAAATCTTCCAAGCCCCGCAGCCAAAACGTACCTTTGCCCCATGTCGTTTTTGGAAGAACTGAAATGGCGCGGAATGCTGCACGACAGCATGCCGGGCGTCGAGAAATTGTTGGAACAACCCGGAACCAAGGGATACATTGGCTTTGACCCTACCGCAGACTCCTTGGGAGTGGGCAATTTGGTGCAGGTGATGACCATGGTCCACTTCCAGCGCGCAGGCCACAAACCCATCGCCTTGGTAGGCGGCGCCACGGGCATGGTGGGCGACCCCTCTTTCAAATCCGACGAACGCCAGCTGCTGGATTTCAACACCTTGCAGCACAACCTCAGCGGCCAACGCGCCCAGCTGGAAAAGTTTCTGGAATTCGGCGGACCCACCGGTGCGCAAATTGTCAACAACTACGACTGGTTCAAGGACTTTGGCTTTTTGGACTTCATCCGCGACGTGGGCAAACACATCACCGTCAACTACATGCTGGCCAAAGATTCGGTCAAGTCGCGCCAAGAAACCGGAATCAGCTTCACCGAATTCAGCTACCAACTCATTCAGGGGTACGACTTTTACCACCTCTGGAAAAACCACGGCGTCCAGCTGCAAATGGGCGGATCCGACCAGTGGGGCAACATCACCACCGGGACCGAATTGATCCGACGCATGGGCGGCGGCGAGGCGTACGCCCTGACCACACCCCTGATCAAAAAGGCCGACGGAACCAAATTCGGCAAGACCGAGTCCGGCAACGTATGGCTGGACCCCAAGCGCACTTCCCCCTACCAATTTTACCAATTCTGGCTGAATGCCGCCGACGCCGACGTGGCCCAGTACGTCCGGATTTTCAGCACGGCACCCCGGGAAGAAATTGAGGCCCTGGAAGCAACCCACGCCCAAGCCCCCCACCAGCGGGCCCTGCAAAAATTCTTGGCCGAGGAAATCACGGCCCGGGTGCACAGCGCCGACGCCCTCCGCCGGGCCCAAGACGCCTCCGAAATTCTATTCGGCAACGCCACTGCAGACGCAGTTCGGGGCCTGGACGAAGCCACACTCCTCGACGTTTTCAAAGACGTCCCCCAGTTCACCGTTTCCCGAGACACCTTGGCCGACGGCCTGCCCGTAGTCGAACTGCTCGCGGGCCACACGCGGTTTGCCGCCTCCAAAGGCGAAGCGCGCACCCTCTTGCAAGGGGGCGGAATTTCCGTCAACAAAATCAAGGCAGAGTCCGACTCCGTCTATTCGTCGGGCGATCTGCTGAACGACCGGTACTTGCTGCTCCAACGGGGCAAAAAGACCTACGCGTTGGTTACGTTTGGGTAAACGTTTGGCGACCGGGTAAGCGCTGAGCCGCTGCCCAATAGTGGGGAGTGGTTGCGTGGCGCAGGGGCAGAACCTCCCAGGCGGACTCGCCCTTACTGGGCCTTGTCTTCCAGCAACAAGCGCACTTCCACCGCACTGCGCGTACCGGTTCCGTCGTACCCCAAATCCTCCGAGGAGTTCCACCAAAAGGCGGGTCCGGGCGGCACGGTAGGCAAAGGCTCCAATAGAATGCTTCGTGCGGGGCGGGTGGCGGTCGAGTCCATCTCCAACCGAATGCGTCCCGTGGCCCAAAGCATGGTGTATGTCAACGGTTGCCGGCTGCCGTGCCCGTTGATTCCGATGGAGGTGCAGTACCCGGTGTTGTCGTCAAACAGCACGATTTTCCCGTCGGGAACCTGGGATTGCGCCGGCCCAGCCGTGGAGCGGACTCCGTCGGGCGTGTAAAAAGCCACTTCCTTGTGCGATTCCCAAACCACAAAGTGATGGACCACGGTCTTGTCTGCGAACGGGTCGCACGCTGCAAAACCTCCTACCAGCGTACTCAAAATCAGCGCCATGCGCAAAAAGGGGACGATTTTCATTCGGTGGGTTCTTCCAAGTTCGACAATCCGTAAACGGCCAGCTCCAACCCCTCGGCAAAGCCCTTCGACGGCTTCGCAAAGTAGTGGTAACTGCCGCTCTGAAGGGTTCTGGTTTCCTTGAGTTTGGGCAGGGTCAGCGGGCCGTCGGCGTGGACCACAGCCGCCAAGGCGACGTCGGACCGCACCACCAACACCAACCGGGCGGGTGCGGGTTCCTGGGTGGTTTTGTGCTCGTGGCGCAATACCCACACTTCCAAATCTCCGGAGGCGTTGAGTTCGTCTGGAAGTTGGGCAGCAGGAACTTTGTCCAAGCCAAATGCCTCCAAATAGGCCTTCAATGCCGCACCAAAAGGACCGGTGCGTTTTTCGCTGAGCAATTCGACCAAGGCGCGGTCGGGAAAGGTGTTGGCGTAAAAAGCGGTGCTGCGGCTGGTTCCGACCACCAGGCCCATGTGGTGGCGGCGCAAGCCGGCCACGGTGGAGGGGCGAACGTCGGTCAGTTTAAGGGCCTGGAGCGCGGTGCCCACGGGCTGGCCGTTGCGGCCCAAAAAAACGGTCTGGGCAGGAACGGTGGAGTCTTTTCCCAAGGATTTTCGGGGAATCCAAACGCGTTTTTGAACGGAGTAGCCCGTCTCGGTCTGCTGGGCCCAAACGGCGGTGCTGTCCTGAAATTCGACGGCGGGTTTTCCGGCGATGGAAACCGTGGTCGAGCGAAGGCGTTGTCCGGCAGCGGGGATGGCCAGTAAAACGGCTGCCCACAGGGCCAAAAGGGGAAAAGTCTGCTTCATATGCGTTGTGTCCTTCGTAGATACCATTCGAATAGCGAAAATTAAGCCAAAATGACTCCTCCTGCGCGAAAGCACGGGGTTCAGCCGGCCAACAACGAGCAACCGCGCACCTCGGCCGCGTCAAACCGGCCCAAAACCTCAAAAACCCCGTCCTCGTATACCCTTCCCAGGTCTTGGAGCGCCAAAAATGCACAGGAGTGCACGTTGGCCAAATCGATCACATTCAACGCGGCGGTCCGCCGGTACGGGCCGGGCGAAAAAGGATCCTCGGGATCTCTGGGCCAAACCACCA
>JBILEM010000207.1:0-3068 GCA_044352085.1 Schleiferiaceae bacterium | reverse complement strand
CAATATGTTTCGGGCCAATGATTCAGTTGCTTCCGGAACATGTCGCCAACCAAATTGCTGCGGGAGAAGTGGTCCAACGGCCCGCTTCCGTGGTCAAAGAACTGGTTGAAAATGCGCTCGACGCCGGAGCTACAAAAATTTCCATTGCGGTGGAAGACGCCGGCCGCACCCTCTTGGCTTTCACAGACAACGGCAACGGGATTGCCGCCCACCAACTCCACCTCGCCTTTGCCCGCCATGCCACCAGCAAGTTGCGTGAGGCCGACGACCTGTACAGCCTGACCACCATGGGATTCCGCGGGGAGGCCTTGGCTTCTATTGCAGCGGTATCCCGGGTTTCCTGCACGTCCCGCACGGCCGATGTTGCCCTTGCCACCCATTTGGAGCTCGAAGGGGGGCGCGAAATCCGCTGCGAGGAGCGCCCCGGTCCAGTGGGCACCCACTTGGCCGTGCACAACTTGTTTTTCAACGTTCCGGCCCGTCGGCAGTTTCTAAAAACCGACGCCGTCGAATGGAAATCCATTGTGGAAGCCTTTGTGGGCCTGGCTTTGGCACATCCCCACGTAGCCTTTACTCTTTCCCACAACGGACGAGAAGAATTTCACCTGGAATCCGAAAACGACCGCTCTCGGTTGCTCCACGTGTTGGGCAAAAAGACCAACGAGCGGGTGGTTCCGGTGTCTGAAAAAACCGACGTGGTGGAAATTCAAGGGTTTATTTTCCGCCCCGAACACGCCCGAAAAACCCGCGGGGACCAGCATTGGTTTGTAAACCGTCGAATGGTGCGGAGTCCGTATTTGCACCGCGCGGTCCAAGATGCCTTTTCGGGTTTGATCCCCGAAGGAAACCATCCTTCCTATGTGCTCCACTTGACGGTGGATCCGGCGCGCATTGACGTGAATGTGCACCCCGCCAAAACAGAAATCAAATTCGACGACGAACGGGCCGTGTATGCGGTGGTACGGTCCGCGGTGAAACATGCTTTGGGGCAACACCAAGTGGCTCCAGCCCTGGATTTTGAGTCCATGCAGGCTTTTCAGACACCGCCCCGGTTGCCGCACGAATCTCCTCCTCCCTTCCCTTCGCTGACCATCAACCCCAACTTCAATCCCTTTGCGCCCGAAGTCCGCGAGTCCGCGGGAACGTCCGGCTTTGGGGGATATTCGGACGGGAGGGGGTCTGGATCTCCGTCGCACGCAGGAAGTGCTTCTGCGCGTCCTTCGGGAAACGGAGGACACCTGACAGAAACCAGCGGTTGGAACTGGGCCGACGCCGTCGGTGTTCGCTCTTCGGGCGACTCCGACACCCCTCAAAAATCCGGTGGCGCAATTTCAGGGTCCAACCCGATCTACACACCGGGAAACGATTGGATTTCCCCGTGGAAGGACCCCTACCTGGTGGCCCTCACCGACGAAGGCCTGGCCGTCTTGCACCTGCCTCGGGTGCAGCAGGTACTCGCCTACGAGTCCTTGCTTCGTGCGTGGAGCGGCGACTCATCGGCTAGCCAGCAACTGTTGTTTCCGCTGGAATTGCCCTTGAGTCCGTCGGACCAATTGGCCCTGGCGGCCCAGTCCCCCACGCTTCATGCCTTGGGATTTGCCTGGGAGCTCACCGCGGAAGGCCTTTTGCTTTCTGGGCTTCCTGCCGTCTTGCCGGCCGAAGGTGCCGAGACCGCCTTGCTGGATTTTCTGCGCACAGATACCCAAGACCAACCCGACCCTGCCCAAGGCGCCCTTTGGCAGTTGGCGCACCACATCCGGGGCGCCAAGCCGTCCCAGCTCCTGCCTGAAGAGCACCAACTCTTGGTTCGGCGCTGGAAACAGTCCCACCACCGGTGGCACGATCCATCCGGCCGACCGGTGGCCCTTCTCCTGGACGCTCCTGCCCTTGATTCTCAATTTGACTGACCTCCGATGTACCGACCCCCCACTTTTTCCCTGCTCCCTCCCGTTGTAAAAAATCTGTTGATTATCAACGGGTTGTTTTATTTGGCTACCGTGGTGCTGCAATCCCAGGGGCTGGACCTCATTGCGTACTTGGCGCTCTTTTTCCCAGCATCCCCCTTTTTTGAGCCCTACCAGCTCATCAGCCACTTGTTTATGCATGGCTCCTTTGGGCACTTGTTTTCCAACATGCTGGCGCTGTGGATGTTTGGCACCCCCATGGAAAATCTTTGGGGCCCAAAACGCTTTTTGACCTACTACTTTGTAACCGGATTGGGCGCGGCCGCTTGCCATTTGGCTGTTAACGCTTGGGACTACTCCCAGTGGTTGGCGATGGCTAACTTGGGGGACTACAACGCTGCAGTGTACCTGGAACAATTGCTGAGCACCCCAACCGTGGGGGCCTCCGGTGCGGTTTTTGGTTTGCTTCTGGCCTACGGCATGACTTTCCCCAACCAAGAGATCTACGTATACTTTCTCCTGCCCATCAAGGCCAAGTACTTTGTGGCGATTTACGGATTGTTTGAGCTGTTTTCCGGCCTGTCCAATTCCGGTTCCAACATTGCCCATTTTGCCCACTTGGGCGGCATGCTTTTTGGCTTCTTGTTGATCCGGCATTGGCGCAAAAATGCCTTTCGGTTTTAAATGACCTTCCTCTCCCCCCTCAAACGCTTTTTTGGAAGCCTCGGCCACCGATCCACCGACCGGCTGGTGGGTGCCTTGCTGGTGGCGTTGGGGGTGCAGTACGCCTTGATTCTGGTAGACCGCCTCTCCGGAAATGCCTTCTGGCCCGCACTGGAGCAGGCATTGGCCTTAAAAGCAGGGGCTTGGGCAGAGCCTTGGCGCTGGGTTACCTACGCTTTTTTGCATGTGGACTTGTACCACGCCCTGTGGAACCTGCTGCTGCTGCATTTTGTAGGCCATGCGTGGGAAGACCGCGTGCACGGGTTCCGAACCGAATTCCTTTTTGGGATGGCCTCGGTGGCAGGTGGTTGGGCCTTCTTGGCAGCGACGGCAAGCCGTTCGGTGGGCGGGGATGCCTCGTCGGCGCATTACCTTTTGGGCGCTTCTGCAGGGGCCATGGGCATTTTGGGCGCCTTGACCGCGCGGCAACCCCACTTTCAA
>JBILEM010000206.1:0-3090 GCA_044352085.1 Schleiferiaceae bacterium | reverse complement strand
AATAATGCCACATGAGATAGGCCGCGGAAAATCGCACGGCCCTTGCGGAGGACGCGGTGCGCAGGAGAATCAGTACCTTCGCCCGGTGAATCCAAACCCTCCTCGTACTCCTGATGTCCCCGCGGTGCAGCGGACCGTCGCCTACCCCAATACCGTCGCCGGCGTATACGAGGTGCTGGAGCGTTCTTTTGGAGGCGTTCACTACGTGCACACCGTGCTGGACCAGGTCCTGCGCGCCAACAAAAAATGGGGCGCACGGGATCGGGCTTTTGTGGCCGAGCACGCCTACGAAATGGTGCGGCACTGGCGCAAACTATGGGCCTTAGACGCTTGGCTGCAGGGCGACAAACCCCTGAAGGCCGAACCCAGCTTGAAACGCAAGGACATCAAGCGCCTGTTTTGGGTGTATTGGTTGGTCATTCGGGGTGAAGAATTGCCCCCCTGGGTGGAACACGGCTTGGTGCTGGAAGAGGGGGCGCGAGACGCCGCCTTGGCGGCGGCGAGCGCATGGCCGCTGGAGTGGTCGGCCTCCTATGCCCCCTGGTTTGTAGAGCGTGTAACCGCCGAGGTGGGAGAAGCGAAATGGTCCAAATTGGCCGTTGCCCTGAATGCCCCGACGTCGGTGATTTTGCGGGCCAATACCCTGCGCGCCACCCGGGAAGAGGTCCAGCAACACCTCCTAACGGAAGGAATCCATACGGAAATCAGCGACGTAGCCGACACCGCATTGCGCGTGGTGGGCCGACCCAACCTCATGAAGACCGCCTCTTTTTTGCGGGGCGAATTTGAAGTGCAAGACGGTGGAAGCCAATTGATTGCCTCGTTTCTGCACGCAAAACCGGGCATGAAAATTCTGGACGCCTGCAGCGGGGCCGGAGGCAAGACCCTCCAGTTGGCCGCCGAAGCCGGAAACACCGCGGAAATCATTGCCATGGACGTCGAGCCGTTCAAGTTAAAGGAGTTGGAGAAACGCGCCGAGCGCGCCGGTGTTCGGTGCATCCGGACCGCACCCATCAAAACCGCCCGCGACGTCCAACGCCTGTCCGAATGGGCCGACGCCCTGCTGTTGGACGTGCCCTGCTCCGGGACCGGGGTCATCCGGCGGGACGTGGATACCAAATGGAAATTAAAACCGGAGCACCTCGAACGCACCCTGGACACCCAGGCGCAAATTTTGCGGACCTATCCGGACGCCTTGAAAGTGGGCGGCACCCTGGTGTACGCCACCTGCAGCATCCTCCCGTCGGAAAACGAACGCCAAATCGAGCGCTTCCTGGCGGAATTCCCCGGAAAATTCACATTGATCGAACAGAAGACCATCGACCCCTATCACCCCGATTCCGACGGCTATTTTGTGGCCGTGCTGGAAAAGGTGAAGGCGTAGGCGAGGGCTTGGTTGCAGGCAAAAGGTTGCGCCGAGCGTCTGCCGAGGTGTCCGCTTGGGCGGAGGTGCGCGCTTGAGGGCGGGTGTAGGCTTAGGCGGTGGTATGCTTCATGCGCAGGCAGAAGCGCGCGCGGAGACGCTGACGATTGCGTGCGCGCCAGCGAATGTTTTGACGTACGCGGAGACGCGGGTCCAAGCGGACGAAATCATAAAAAATGAAAAGGGGGAAGGTCCTGCCGAGGGCAGCGTGGGCGAATTTTACTGCCAGCGAAGGCGGCGCACTTGGATGTCTGCACCCACTTGGATTTTCACCATGTAGACGCCGGGCGTCAGCTGGGTAGCGATTTCCAAATCTTGCTGGGAATTGCTCAAAGAGCGACGGAAAGTGGCAACGCGTTTTCCGAGAACGTCGGTGATTTCGATCAGGGCGTCGCCTTGGGACAATGCGCTCTCCGTGTGGAGGACGATGGCTCCATCGCGCTGATAGAGCGTCCATTCCGGCATGCCGTCGGCCAGGGCAGGGAGGGCCGTGAGGCCAGCTGCGCCGAGGAGGAGGGCAAAGAGGAAGTTTTTCATCGTCCTACGAAGGTACGGATTTCTTTTTGAAACTTGCAAATAGAATGCCAGACCGTCGTTTCATTTGCAACAAACAGGGAATGAAGCCGCTGGAAGTAAATTTTCGCTAGAAAAAAAGAGATGGGAGCACACGACAGTCGGGATCTGCAGATTCCAAGTCCGTTGAAAAAAGGCGATTGGGTGGCGTTGGTTTCGCCTGCGCGTTGGCTTACCGACGAACGATTTTTGCCCGCCGAAGCCTGGCTGGAAGGCCTTGGCCTCAAGGCCGTGCGCGCCCCCCATTGGAACAGCCGGCTGGGGCAACTCGCCGGCACCGACGCCGAGCGGGCGTCGGACCTGCAGTGGGCCTTGGACCATCCGGAAGTGCGCGCCATTTGGTGCGCCCGAGGCGGTTATGGCTCTGCACGCATGGTCGATTGGGTCGATTGGACCGCTTTGGCGCGCAACCCCAAGTGGATCATCGGGTACTCCGACCCAACCGTCTTGTTGATGTCCGCTTGGAACACCCGCGTGGCGTCGGTTCATGCGACAATGCCGGTGAATGTGGCGACCAATACGGCGGATGCGATGGAGAGTTTGGAGGCCGTTTTGTTCGGCACGTGGCGGAATAGGCGGTGGGAGGTAGGCCGCCCCGCAGGGGCGGCCGGAGCCGCATGGCGCGAAGGCGTGGCCCAAGGACCGCTCGTGGGAGGCAATCTCAGTGTGCTGTATAGTCTGCTGGGGTCGAAGACCTTCCCGGATTTGCGCGGTTGCATCCTTTTCTTGGAAGATTTGGACGAATACGTGTACCACATCGACCGGATGATGGTCGGGCTGCGTCGGGCCGGGGTGCTCGACGGCGTTGTCGGGGTGATCGTCGGGGGTTTTACCGACATACACGACCATGAAGTGCCTTTCGGTCGAGAGGTGTTGGAGGTGGTTTTGGAGCAGTTCGACGGGATTCCGGTGGCATGTGGTTTCCCGATGGGGCATATCGACGGGAATGAGGCGTTTGTGGTGGGTTGTACCCTTAAGCTTGAAATTGACAAAAATGCGGCCGTCGCTTTTTTGGTGGATTAAACGTTTGCATTTGCGCGGTCTAAATTTTTGTTAATCAATAAGTTGTAAATTCTTTATCCGTTTAACGCTTA
>JBILEM010000205.1:0-3121 GCA_044352085.1 Schleiferiaceae bacterium | reverse complement strand
GCTTCTACCTTGCCTACCAGGTCAGCACCTACGTCGGCTGCTTTGGTGTAAATACCTCCGCCCACGCGGGCAAACAAGGCAATGGATTCGGCACCCAAAGAGAAACCGGCCAAAACCTCCAACGCTTGCGCGATGGGGTACATGCCTTCAAAAACGATGTACAAGGTACCGAGGCCCAAAACGGCCAAACCGGCAACGCCCAAGCCCATAACGGTTCCGCCGGTGAACGAAACGGCCAAGGCCTTCTTCAAGGAGGTGCGGGCGGCTTGCGTGGTGCGCACGTTGGCCTTGGTGGCGATGTTCATGCCAATCCAACCGGCAAAGGCGGAGAATACGGCACCAATCACAAACGCGATGGCAATGACCCAGTCGGTATGGTCTTTTACTTTCTCCAATTCGGCAGACCAGCCCAACAAAACAGCAGCAATAACTACAAATACAGCCAAAACGCGCCACTCGGCACGCAAAAAGGCTTGGGCACCGCGGGCAATGTACCCGGCGAGTTCCACCATATTGGCGTCACCTGCGTCTTGTTTATTGACCCACAGGGCCTTTACGATCATAACGACCAAGCCAATCAGGCCAAGTACGGGAATGAGGGTAGTGATATTTTCCATAGGAAATAGTGAAAAGGTAGGGTGTTAGTGTTCTTCGGTTTAATTAAGCGTTTTGATAAGCGACTTCGCGCACGACGGTCTTGACCTGCTCCAAGGAAGGCAAGAAGGCCTCCATAAGGGTAGGAGCATAGGCCGCCGGGGTGTCAGCGGTGGTGAGGCGGCGAATGGGGGCGTCCAAGAAGTCGAAGGCGCGCTTCTGCACCATGTAGGCAATTTCGGTGGAAATGCTGCCCAACGGCCAAGCCTCCTCCACACACACCAAGCGGTTGGTCTTTTTAACGGACTCAATGACGGTGTCGTAGTCAATGGGGCGAACCGTGCGCAAGTCAATAACCTCGCAGGAAATGCCTTCTTCGGCCAATTGCTCGGCAGCAGCCAAGGCGACCTTGATGATTTTACCAAACGAGACGATGGTCACATCGGTGCCCGGACGTTTGATATCCGCCACGCCAATGGGGATCAGGTACTCCTCTTCGGGCACTTCGCCCTTGTCTCCGTACATCTGCTCCGACTCCATCACCAAAACGGGGTCGTCGTCGCGAATGGCGGATTTGAGAAGGCCTTTCAAATCGTAGGGGGTAGACGGAACGACGACTTTCAACCCGGGGCAGTTGGCGTACCAGCTCTCAAAGGCTTGGCTGTGCGTTGCTCCCAGCTGGCCAGCAGAGGCCGTCGGTCCGCGGAAAACAATAGGAATGTTGAATTGGCCCCCACTCATCTGACGCATTTTGGCGGCATTGGAGATGATTTGGTCAATCGCGACCAGGGAGAAATTCCAGGTCATGAATTCCACAATGGGGCGCAATCCGTTCATGGCAGACCCTACGGCAATGCCCGCAAAACCCAGCTCAGCAATGGGCGTGTCCAGCACCCGCTTGGGGCCAAACTCGTCCAACATGCCTTTGGAGGCCTTGTAGGCACCGTTGTACTCGGCGACTTCTTCGCCCAGGAGGTACACGTTTTCGTCGCGGCGCATTTCTTCGCTCATGGCTTCTGCCACCGCTTCGCGGAATTGGATAACTCTCATGGTGTTGCGCTTGCTATAAGGTCGGCAAAAATACGGCAAGTGTGCCGTACTTTTGCGAATCGCAGGCCGTCGCCTGCCAAAAAGGCCCAAAAAAAACAATTCGAAGCCCATGAAAATAGTGGTGTGCATCAGCCATGTTCCAGACACGACGTCGAAGATCCAATTCACTTCGGACGGCGCTGCCCTGGACGCCCAAGGCATTCAATTTGTGATCAACCCGCACGATGAATTCGGCCTAACCCGCGCGCTGCAGCTGAAAGAGGCCGGATTGGCCACGCAAGTGACGGCCCTGATTGTGGGCGACGCCAGCGTGGAACCCACCTTGCGCAAGGCCTTGGCGATTGGAGCGGATGACGCGGTGCGCATTGACGCCAAGCCCGCATCGAGCAACCAAGTGGCTTCTTGGATCGCGGATTACCTGAAGGGAAATCCGGCAGAATTGGTGATCTGCGGCATTGAATCCATTGACTACAACGGGGGCATGGTTCCCGGTCTGTTGGCCCACCACCTGGGTGCCGCTTTTGTAAATACCTGCATAGGATTGGAAATCACCGGCCAAACGGCCACGGTGCTCCGCGAAATCGACGGCGGCAAAGAAAAAGTAACGGCTTCCCTCCCCCTGGTTGTGGCGGGTAAAAAGGGACTGGTAGAAGAATCCGAGTTGCGCATTCCCAACATGCGGGGCATTATGGCGGCGCGCACCAAGCCTTTGGCGGTGGTGGCTCCGGCCAACGTGTCCGCCAACGTGGAATCGCAGCGCTTTGAGCGCCCCACAGGCCGAACGGCCGTCCGCCTAGTAGACAAAGACAACCTGGGCGAATTGGTTCGCCTCCTCCACGAAGAAGCCAAAGTCATTTAATTCAACGAGCAACATGGTACTCATTTTTGCAGAAACCTGGAACGGAACGTTCAAGAAATCGACGTTGGAAGCCGTGCAATACGGCGCTGCTTGCGCCAAATCCTTGGGAACCCACGCCGCCGCGGTGGTCTTCGGAGCCACCACGGAAGACCTGGCAGCGCTCGGGGGCCATGGAGCACAGCGCGTGATCCATGTAACCGGTGCAGCATCCTTTGAACCCCTTGCCTACGGCCAGATGCTGGCTTCCATTGCCCGCGAGGAAAACGCCCAGTTGGTGGTTGTCAGCGGCACCACCAACGGAAAAAGCCTGACGCCTTTGGTTTCCGCCGCACTGGATGCGCCTGCCGTAACCAATGTTTTGGCCCTGCCCCACTCCTTTTCTCCGCTAACCGTTCGACGCGGTGCCTTCTCCTCCAAAGGATTGGAAGATGCGGTGGCCCACGGATCCACCACCGTCCTCTGCATTGTCCCCAATGCCATCGGCATGGCCCCTGCGGGTGCCGATTCCGCATCGATCGCCCCCCATTCGGCTGCCGCCACGGGAAAAACCCAGCTGGTGGAACAACAGATTGCATCGGGCAAAATCCCTTTGCCGGAGGCCGAGCGCGTTGTTTCTGC
>JBILEM010000204.1:0-3156 GCA_044352085.1 Schleiferiaceae bacterium | reverse complement strand
AATACGTTTGTACGGCCTGCAATCCGCCCACGGAGTCGCCTTTGAGCACGCGCAAGGCACCTACGTAGTACCACACCTCAGGGAGGTACTGGGGGCACTCCGAAAGCAATTTTTCCCACGATGCCAGAGCTTGCAAGGGTTGCTCTTGCTTCATGGCCAACTCGCCCATCAAATACAAGGTGTGGACGGAACCTCCTTCTTTGCGCACCGCGGTTTGTAGGTACACCTTGGCCATGGGCAAGTCTCCTTTGTTCAGAGCCTTTAGGGCACTTTGTTCGGTCTTGCTGGGGTCCTTGCCTTCTTCGCCGCAGCGGCCCAAAGCCACCTGTGCGTGCACCGAAAGGGATCCGGTTAATAAGACGAACCCGAATACCAGAGTGCGCATCACGTAACGCCCCTTCCTCATTGGGGCTCGTGCCACTGGTTTTCGGTTTTTGCCACAAACAAAGTGACGGCTGCATCGCCGGTCACGTTGATGACGGTTCTGCACATGTCCAAAAGGCGATCAATGGGAATAATAACCGCAATCCAAGCGGGGTTTAAAGCCACACTGTCCAAAACCATCAAAAGCATCACCAGCCCGGCAGAGGGAATGGCCGCGGTACCGATGGAAGCCAAAACGGCGGTAGCTAGGACCGTCAACTGCTGGGCCATGCTGAGGTCGATCAAATGGAATTGCGCCAAGAAAATGACCGCTACGCCTTGGTACAAGCTCGTACCGTCCATGTTGACGGTGGCGCCGATGGGAAGGGTAAACTGGCTGACTTCCTCGCGCACTCCCAGGTTGTTTTTTACGCAGTCCAAAGTAACGGGAAGGGTTGCCGCCGAGCTGCTGGTGCTAAATGCCAACAACTGCGCGGGACGCATACCGCCGTGGAAAAATTTCAACGACTTCCACCACGAATAGCCCTGGGTGCGCAAACTGAGCCAAACCAAGGTGGGGTAGACGAAAAAGGCCACAACGAACAACCCCAGTAACACGACCAACCCGTACAATCCGAGCGTTTTAAACACCTGAAGCAGTTGCATGGGGTCGTCGCCGGCGATTTGTGTTAACGTTCCGGCCATCAAGGCAAAGACGAAGAAGGGCGCAAAAACCATGACCTGCTCGACCATTTTCACAAAAATGTCGGTCATATTGGTCATAAAAGGCCGAACCGAAGCCGTTTTGCTCTCGGGCAAGGACACCAAGGCGGTGCCGAAGAAAAGGGCAAAAAAGATGATTTGGAGCATCAGACCGTCGTTGAAAGCGACAAAAATGTTGCTGGGTATGGTGTCCGTGATGAATGAAAGGGGACCGGAAGGACCTTCCGGCATCGATTCCGGTAGGACTTGGTTGGCTTCGGTGGCATTGGACAAGGTGTTTTGAGCCGATTCCCACCACGCCTGGTATTCCGAGCGGTCGCTCCACCGAACGCCGTCAGCCGTTTGACCCTTGTGAATTTGGTCCGTCCACGCTTCGTACACCAACCGGTTTTTGATCTGCTGATCGCGCCCAACGGCATCTCCCGGACGAACCAAGTTGACCACCACCAGTCCAATGGAGACCGCCAAAATGGTTGTAAAGATGTACAGGACCAGGGTTTTGCCCCCCATCCGGCCCAACGCTTTGGGGTCGCCCAACGACGCCACGCCGTCTATGATCGAAAACAAGACCAAAGGCACGGCAATTAACTTCAACAGGTTGATAAAGACGGTTCCGAAGGGAGAAATCCAGGTTTGGGTAAACGCGGACCCTCCCCATTGTGCACTGGCCAATGCCCATACCAGGCCCAAGACCATTCCCAAAATGATTTTTGTAGGTGTTTTCATGCGAAAAAAGTCGAAAAGATTAATACGATGAGAGGGATACGCGGTTGGTTTGTCGCATCAAATAAAAGTCGGCCAAAACCAGATACGCCATGGCTTCAACAATAGGAATTGCGCGGGGAAGCACCGTTACGTCGTGCCGGCCTCCCACAGCGATCTCAGCAGGATTTCCGGCTGTATCGACGGTGGACTGCGGCGTGGAAATGGAGGAAATGGGCTTGAAGGCCACCTGGAAAAGGACGGGCTCGCTGTTGGTGATCCCTCCTTGCACGCCGCCGCTGCGGTTGGTTTCGGTCTTGCCCAACGCGGTAAATGCGTCGTTGTGGGCGCTGCCCGTGGCGTCCGCCCCGTCAAAACCGCTTCCAAACGAAACCCCTTTGACGGCATTGATACTCAAAAGGGCATGCCCCAAAACCGCGTGAAATTTGTCAAAAACCGGTTCCCCCCAGCCTGCTGGTACGCCGTCAATCCGACCGGCAATGACCCCGCCGGCGGTGTCCCCTTGTTCTTTTAACAAGCGCAATTTTTCCTCCATGGCAGTTGCCGCCTGGGAATCCGGGCAGCGCAAATAATGGGAATCGCGCAGGGACTTAAGGACCGACGCATCCAAGTTTTCCAGAACGGTTGGGTCGGAGGCAATGCCCGCTAAACGCGAAACGAACGCCGTAGCCACCACCGACGAAGGCAAGAGTTGGCGGGCCAAATATCCTGCCACCACCCGGGCAACCGTTTCGCGTGCGGAAGACCGCCCCCCTCCCCGGGAGTCGCGCAGGCCAAACTTGGCTTCCCACGTGTAATCCGCATGGGAAGGACGGTAAAGGTTTTGCAGCGGTTCATAATCTTCGGAACGGGCATTTTGGTTCCGTACCAAAAACGCAATGGGCGTACCCAAGGACCGCCTTTTTTGACCGGTTTCCGCGGGCTCCAAGCCGCTGAGCCATTCGATGGTATCGGGCTCTTTCCGAGAGGACGCGTACGGGTTTTCCGCCGTCTTTCGCAGGTTCAACGCATGCTGAACCGCTTCCAAGTCCAGAAGAACGCCCGCAGGCATTCCGTCCAAAACTCCGCCTACGGCTGCCCCGTGGGACTCCCCAAAAGTGGTCAAGCGAAGGATTTGTCCCCAAGTGTTTCCAGCCATGCTCCAAAAGTAGGGGCTTTTGTACTTTCGTAGTCCATGCGGAAGCGAATTGTTCACCTCAACGGGTTGGCCTTGGTTCAAGAGCCATCCCTTCAAGCCCCCGGAGTACTTCCGGGTCGACGGCAAAATGAAATTTCCATTGTGACCGATGCCTACCTCGAGTGGGAGGATGGACGGATTTCGGGTTGGGGAACCTTGGCCGAGTTGCG
>JBILEM010000018.1:0-11270 GCA_044352085.1 Schleiferiaceae bacterium | reverse complement strand
CATTTTCTTACGGGCCAAAAAGATTCTGCTTTTCACGGTGCCCAATGGAATTTTCAGGATATCCGAAATCTCTTCGTACTTGTATCCGTTAAAGTACATCATAAAAGCATCTAAATAAGCCTTTTCGACGGTTTGGATTTGCTGCAGCACGTAGGCATGTTCAGCGGGGTGATCCGCTTCGTCGCTCCGCGTAGCCTCCATGGAGGTAGTGATGTACTGATTTTCAGAATCGTCTGAGTACGTATTCTGAAATTTCTTCTTGCGGTACTGGTTAATAAACGTATTCTTCATGATGGTATACAGCCACCCTTTCAAATTCGTTTCTGGCTGATACTTGTCCTGGTTTTTCAAAGCCTTAAACAAGGTCTCTTGAATGAGGTCCTCGGCATCGTCTACATGCTTGGTCAACTTCATGGCCAGCTGACGAAGAAAGGGACGCTCGCGGTGTATTTGGGAACCGAAATCCAACGTTGTTGCCATCTTGTTTAACATTTACAATGTAAAGTTAAACACAAATGCAACGCAAAAAGCGATTTTGTTTACTCTTTTTTAAAAAAAGTTAAACAAGCGCGTCTTTCAGCGCACCCATATGGGCATGAATAAAGACCCCCTCGGGCCACGCGGGCCCGCTAAGTGCATCATTCAGTTGAAGTCCGGTCAAGTGAACCGTTGCCGTTTGAGGCACCATCGCCCGAAGTTCTTCCACGTAGTCCCGAAGCTTGTCCCGACTGGGGCATGTGGTGAACACGGAGGCTACGGCCGCCACGGGGACCGTGCTCAAAGCTTCCCGCATATACATCAGCGGAACGGATTGGCCCAAGAACAAAGTCGGGACTCCTTTGAATTTCAGGTAATAGTGCAAATACAACAAGCCCAGCTCGTGGAGTTCTTCTTCGGGAAGATACAAAAGGGTATAGCCTTTGTCCGGCTGTACTTGGGGAACTGCCAAGGCATCCAATGCGGCATACAGCTTCTGCTTAATAAGATTGCTCGCAAAGTGTTCGTGGGCCACGGATATGGCATCCGTCTGCCACAGGGTTCCAATGGTGTAGATAAAACCGGCAACAAGCCCTGTGAAGGTGTCCCCCTCTCCTATCTGGCGAAACGACTGTTCCAGCACCGCTGTAAATGACGATTCGTCGAACTCCAACATAGCGCGCTTCAAAGACGAAATCTGGGACTCGTATTCGGCCTCTTCTAAGGCAGCGCGTTGAACGGCCGAATGAAGTGCACTGGGCTCCATGGTGGCGACAGCAGATATCTTGTGGCCTGCATGCACCAACACGGCCACATTCAAGAGCTTCTTTAGGTCGTCGTCCGAATACAAACGGATGTTGGTATCCGTTCGCTGCGGGGACACCAAACCATACCGCTGTTCCCAAATGCGCAGGGTATGGGCTTTGATACCGGTGAGGTTTTCTAAATCCTTTATGCTGTACTTGCCGTTCATATCAATTACCCATAACCCTTCCGAGCAAAAATGGTTCATTAACGCCTACTTTTGCAAAAAAAAGGGCATGGGGCGATTGGACGAGATACTTCGGAGAAGGACGTTTGGCATTGTGTCTCACCCCGATGCGGGCAAAACCACGCTTACGGAGAAATTGCTGCTTTTTGGTGGAGCCATTCAAGAGGCTGGAGCCGTCAAATCCAATAAAATCAAGAAAGGAGCGACCTCCGACTTTATGGAGATTGAGCGACAACGGGGAATCTCCGTCGCGACGTCGGTCATGGGGTTCGAATACAAAGGCAAACAGATCAACATCTTGGACACTCCCGGTCACCAGGATTTTGCCGAGGACACCTACCGTACCCTAACCGCTGTGGACAGCGCCATTGTGGTGGTGGATGTGGCCAAAGGGGTAGAAACCCAAACCGAGAAGTTGGTGCAGGTTTGCCGCATGCGGGCCACTCCCATCATGGTGTTCATCAATAAGATGGACCGCGAAGGCCGGGATGCCTTTGACCTCCTGGACGAAATCGAATCCAAACTGGGGCTGCGCCTGTGTCCATTGAGCTGGCCTATTGGGATGGGAAAGGATTTCCAAGGGGTCTACAATCTTTGGGAGAAGAAATTGGAGTTGTACGTCGGGACCAACAAGCAAAAGGTACAGGATTCCCTGGCCTTTGAAGACCTGAACGACCCCACCCTCGATGCCCACATCGGTGCACGCGCGGCTGCCCAACTGCGGGAAGAACTGGAACTGGTCCAGGGTGTATACCCCACCTTTCAAAAAGACGCCTATTTGGCCGGAGAAATTTGCCCGGTATTTTTTGGATCTGCACTCAATAATTTTGGCGTGCGCGAGTTGTTGGACTGCTTTGTCGAAATTGCCCCCACTCCCCTTCCGAAAGCCGCTGAAGAACGACTGG
This sequence comes from Schleiferiaceae bacterium, assembly GCA_044352085.1. Taxonomy (GTDB): domain Bacteria; phylum Bacteroidota; class Bacteroidia; order Flavobacteriales; family Schleiferiaceae; genus CAMDTE01. Next base: position 8,897 of record JBILEM010000018.1, on the reverse strand, counting down.
TTCGTCCGGAAGAAACCAAATTTTCCGGTTTCGTTTTTAAAATTCACGCGAACATTGACCCCAACCACCGGAGCCGAATCGCCTTTGTGAAAGTGGTAAGCGGTATGTTTGAACGGAATACCAATTACTTGCACGTTCGCGAAGGGAAATCCCTCAAGTTCAGTTCGCCCACCACCTTTTTGGCTTCCAAGCGCTCCGTGGTGGAAGAGGCTTACCCTGGAGACATCGTGGGTCTTCCCGATACCGGGCTGTTTCGCATTGGAGACACCTTGACCGAGGGGGAAAAACTGCACTACACGGGCATTCCCTCGTTTTCTCCGGAACACTTCCGGTTTATCAACAATGCCGATCCGCTCAAATCCAAACAGCTTGCAAAAGGAGTGGACCAATTGATGGACGAAGGTGTGGCCCAGCTTTTTACGCTTTTGGTCAACGGCCGCAAAATCATTGGAACGGTTGGAGCCCTCCAATACGAAGTCATCCAATACCGACTGGAGCACGAGTACGGGGCCAAATGCAGCTACGAACCGTTTCAGGCGTTCAAGGCGTGTTGGATTGAATCCCACAATGCTCAGCAGTTGGAGGAGTTCAAAAAACTAAAGCAACGCTACTTGGCCGAAGACAAATACGGCAAACTCGTCTTCCTGGCGGACTCCGCCTTTTCGCTTCAAATGAGCCAAGAAAAGTTTGACCAATTGACCTTCCACCTAAAGTCCGAGTTTTAACTCCGGACAAATCCATTAAAAAGGGGGCATCTCTGCGAGATGCCCCCTTTTTTGTGAAATTTTTTCTAACCGAAAAGATTATTTCTCGGCTGCCTTTTCCATCTGGGACATAACCAAATTGCTCACACCCATGTTGGAGAAACCTCCATCGTTGTAGAGGTTCTGCATGGTCACCCGGCGCGTCATGTCCGAAAACATCACCACACAGTAGTTGGCGCAATCTTCGGCGGTCGCATTGCCCAAGGGAGACATCTGCTCGGCGTAGGACAAGAAACCGTCGAAGCCTTTCACGCCACTTCCCGCGGTAGTCGGGGTTGGTGACTGGCTGATGGTATTGACCCGAACTTTGTTGCGAACCCCATAGTGGTACCCAAAACTGCGGGCTACACTTTCCAAATAGGCCTTGTTTTCGGCCATGTCGTTGTAATCGGGGAAGGTGCGCTGTGCGGCCATATAGCTTAACGCCAAAACACTGCCCCACTCGCTGATGGCGTCCATTTGGTAGGCTGTTTGCAGCACTTTGTGGAATGACACTGCACTGACGTCCCAGCCTTTGGTTAGGAAATCGTAGTTCAAATCGGTGTAAGGTCGTCCTTTTCGGACGTTTACACTCATTCCAATGGAATGCAAAATAAAGTCGATTTTGCCCCCAAAGTGGGCCATAGAAGCCTCAATCAAGTGCTTAATGTCCTCCAAACTGGTGGCATCTGCCCCCACTACGGGTGCGTTAATTTTCTCTGCCAATGCATTGATTTCGCCCATGCGCATGGCCATGGGGGCATTGGTCAAAACGAGAGAGGCGCCCTGTTCGTGGCACTTTTCTGCTACTTTCCAAGCGATGGAATCGCTGTTCAAGGCTCCGAATACGATGCCTTTCTTGCCTTTGAGTAAGTCGTTCATAGGTGCTAAGATACAAAAATCAATTCCCGGGCATTTTCCAAAGCTGCCGGAGTTACGGTTGCGCCGGATAGCATGCGAGCAACCTCTTCCACCCGTGCGTCTCCTTCCAAGGGACGGAGCTGGGTTTGGGTTCGTCCGCCTTCCGTTGCCTTTTCAATTCTCCAATGCGCCTGACCTGCGGCGGCTACTTGGGGCAGGTGCGTAATCACGACCACTTGAAGCGACTGCGCCATTTGTTTAAAAATGGCCGCTACCTGCGAGGCGGTTTGGCCGGAAATGCCGGTGTCGATTTCATCGAAGAATATGGTTTGCAATCCCTTGCTTCTGGCAAAAACAGCCTTCAGGGCCAACATCAATCGGCTGCGTTCGCCTCCTGATGCGGTTTTTCGAACTTCGGACAAAGAGGTACCCGGGTTGGCCGAAAACCACAATTCCACCAAAGTATTTCCTCGCTTGGAGTCCGAAGCGGTCTCCCCCAAACGCACCTCCCAACGGGCATGGGGTAAATTTAGGGCATGAAGCAATTTCAGCACTTCTTGGGTAAGGGTGTTGGCCACTTGAGCGCGCAGCGCATGTACCTCGGAACTGCTTGCACGGTATCGTTTCTCGAGTACCTCCAATTCTTCAGCAATGCGATCCAACGAATCCTGCGCACCTTCCCATTGGGACCATTGGGCTTCCAATTTGCTTTTGAGATCGACCAGTTCTTGCGGAGTTTGGAGCCTATGCTTGGATAATAACCGGTGCCAAATCGCTAATTTCTCTTCCAAAAGCTCCAGCCGTTTGGGGTCCTCTTCCACCCCATCCAACTTCCGCTCGGCATCCCGGACCACTTCGCGGATGTCTTCTACGGCACCGCGCAATCTTAGGCCCATTTCAATAGCTTCTGGCCAACTTTTCCCAACCACCTCCAAGTCACGTGCTGCCATTAGGAGCAATTCGGAAGCGCCACCATCGCCTTCGATCCGTTCGGCAAGGGTATGCAATCCGCTCTTTAACTCGGTAGCATTTGCAAGGAGACCGTGGTCCTCGTTGATGGCTTCGTAGGATCCTTCGACCACACCAACTCGCTCCATTTCGTCGAGCTGAAAGCGGAGATAATCGGCGTCTGATGACCCAGCCAAGGAGGCGAGCAACTCTTTTTGTCTTTTTTTTGCAACCTGCCAAGCTTCGAAATGTGCGGCCAACTCTTTTAAACGTTCCGCAGGCGTCCCTAGACCATCTATCAAATCCAGTAAAAATTCCGGATCGGTCAAAAAGGCGGTTTCTCGCTGAGAATGCACGTCGACGCGTCGCGCCATCCAAGAAGCCAGTACGTCCAAGGTGACCGGTGTGTCATTTATGAAGGCACGGGACTTTCCACCCGGAACCAATTCCCGTCGCAGGGTTGTCAGGGCGGAGTAATCCAACTCTTGTTCCTCAAACCAATCACGCCAAAACTCCTCTACTTGAATGTCCATTTCCACCACGCACTTTCGGGTTGGATCCTGAACGACCGAAAGGTCTGCTCTACCCCCTAAAACCAGTTGAAGAGCACCTAAAAAAATACTTTTACCGGCGCCTGTTTCTCCGGTCATTACGGTCAAGCCTGGATTCCATGCCACATCCAAGTGGTCGATCAAGGCGAAATTAGAAATGCGAAGGGCGGTGATCACCGTACGAAGGTAATACGTCTACCGTTGCTTGCCCAAGTTTAAATACTTACTTGCGTTTGTGGCATCCAATTGCTGCAAAAACGCCACAAGATCGGTCACGGGCACAGAAGGCCCCCCCGAAAAAACAGACAAAAGTTCGTCGGCCTTAGCGTCGATTGCCCACTGCAATAGAAACAGATTGGGCTGCTTCATATACAAAGGTTTCCAAGCCATTATGGATGTTTTAATTGCCTCTTTTGCAGCAAGTTGCGTTTCCGTGTTGTGCATTTTGTCCATTCCTTTTCGGTGGTAGTCCGTCCAGGCGGACAAGAACGGTGCGTTGGACGGATTCTGCAGGTCTTCTATCAACCAAAACCGGTTTTTGATACCATCGAACCGGGTCCACCCCCTTCCCGCATTGGCACTCTGCGCGTTAGCTACTACGGTGGAGGCTAGGTCGAAATAGGGTTTTCCCCCACCGGCTTGAAAAGACTCCGCTTCCAAACCGAGGGCAACATAGGCGTAAAAAGCAATAACCGAAGTGAGGTTGGAGGAATGCCGCTGAGGGCCAAATTCCAAGATGCTGTTTTCTACGTACGTAATTTGGATATCGGGATCCATGAAGAACAGCAAATTGCTCTGGTAATCCGACTTGTACACAGGCCGGCTAAATTTTACCTGCAAGGTACCGGTCATGTTTCCCGAAGCCTGGTTGTATTCCGTAACGTTAAAAACCAAAGAACCTTGGAGCCTCTCGACAAAATCGACTTCCCGGGTACTCCACTTGGTTGTGTTGGCAAATTCCTGAAGAGCCCGCTCCATTTCCTCGAAAACAGACCGATCTGTCAACTGAACATTGGGGGCCTGCACCCGCACCTGCAGCTGCAAGTCCTGAGATGTGGCGGACCAAGAAATTCCCAAACCCAGAAAGCCTAGAAGCAGAAGACGCGCACCGCGCATAAACCCCGTTATTTCCATCCCCACTCGTGCATCATACGTTCCACCATCCAATCGGCCAATTTTGTTTTCTCCTGAGGCTCTAATGCAATCTCCTCTTGGGCATTCATCCAAACGCCTTGGTTCAGGTCTTCCCCCATGCCAAGGCCTTTCTCTCCCAAGGAGTTAAAAAACAAAGCGTCGCAGTTTTTCTTTTCTCTCTTTTCGCGTCCAAGTGCTTGTCCTCCTGGGTTCTCAAGAGCAAATCCCACCACCCGTTGGTGACGTGTTTTATGCGCACCGGCCCAAGCCAAAACATCCGGATTTTCGACCAGTTCCAAAACCGGAAGAGATGCTCCTTTTTTGATTTTGTGACCTTCGCGGGTGCTGGGTCGGAAGTCTGCCACAGCGGCAGCAAACACGCCTGCGTCGACCGAAGGAAAGAGCGCCTGCACTTCTTGGAGCAAATCAAGGGCCGTTTCAATGGGACGCACAGCAACCGAAGGAAAGTTTGGCCTTTCCGCCCCAGGTCCAACCAGGGCAATCACTTCCGCTCCCTGACGGGCCCACGCTTCTGCCAAGGCCTTTCCCATTTTTCCACTGCTTTTGTTTCCGAGATAACGCACCGAATCCCACGGTTCGTGCGTGGGCCCGAGCGTAACCAAAACCTTCTTGCCTTTTGCAGGACCCCGTTGTGCCCAATGAAATTCAAGGGATTGGACCAGTGCTTCCGGCTCAGGCATGCGGCCCTGTCCCACCAAGCCACTGGCCAGCTCTCCGGACTCCGCAGGAATTACGGTATGGCCCATGGCCTCCAACCGACGAAAATTCTCTTGAACCGCCGGGTACTGGTACATATCCAAATCCATTGCCGGCGCCCACAACACAGGGCACTTCGCGCTTAAAACGATGGCAGACAAAAAATTGGAGCAAAGCCCGTTGGCCGATTGGGCAATGGAATGCGCCGAAGCCGGGGCCAGAAGGACCGCATCGGCCCACATCCCCCACTCCACGTGGTTGTTCCACATTGAACCCGGGGCAGAATCAACAAACTCGACGGCAACCGGGTATTCGGAAAGCGTAGATAAAACCAAGGGCGAAACAAAATCGGCGCCGGAGCGTGTAAGTGCAACACGAACTTCGGCGCCGTTTTTTTTGAGCAACCGCACCAAGTGCGGCGTTTTGTAGGCCGCGATACTGCCAGTAACTCCTAGCAGAATGCGCTTCCCCTGGAGCAGGTTCATGACTGCGTTGACTCCTCGCTTTCGGGGTATCGGTAGTAAATTTTGCCCTCCAACCACTCTTGAGTGGCCATGTTCACAGGCTTTGGTAGAGATTCGTAGAACTTAGATACTTCGATTTGCTCTTTGTTCTCAAATACTTCTTCCAAAGACTCCACATGGGTGGCAAATTCCTGCAATTTGTCTTGCAATTCTGCGCGCAAATCGTCGTTGATTTGTTCTGCACGACGAGAAATAAGGGCAACTGCTTCGTACAAGTTGTCCGTGGCCGCATCCAACTCATTGAAATTGCGGGTGATGGTCGTACGAGGGGCGTTGATTTTCTTGTGGTCCATGTCGAATGTGCAGTTAGGAGCGCAAAATTACGACTTTTTTTGTTGATACTCGTCTATTTTCGCTTTAAGGCGGCCGAGCTCTTTGGAAAAGTTGCCTTCAGGAAAAAGAGTCAGTGCCTCTCGACAAGCCGTTTGGGCCTCCTTAAAACGCAGAGGTTGTTTATCTGGCACACTGTTCTCGGCCAACCGATATGCGGCGTCCGCACGCAAATAGAGGGCTTCTTCTCGGTAAGGGGCATCGGGAAATTCCGAAAGCGTATTGGTAAAGGCAACCACCGCGGCCGCATAGCGCTGGGTTCTATGGTACTGCTTGGCAATTTCAAACGACTTGGTTTCCAACCGACCACGCAATTCGTCCATGCATTTATTTGCTTCCGGAACGCGTACATGCTGGGGGTGGGTATTGATAAACAACTGGATTTCGTCCATGGCCTTGTAAATTGGTGCGGGGTCCAGACTGCTGGACGGAGCGTCCAAAAACATGCAATAGGCACTCATGTAGGCCGACTCGTCCGCCTCGGGGTGGCGGGGAAAGGTTTTTGAGAATTGTTTGTAGTGGTACTGGGCCAGGATGTAATCCCTTTGAGCATAAAGGGTTTTGCAGTAATAGAGGTAGACTTGCTGCGCCTTGCTGGTTCCTCGGAATGTGGTCAGCAACTCGTCCAAAAGGGCAAAGGCTTGGTTGTACTTTTTGGCTTCGTAGTACCCAATTGCTTTGGACAATTTGTACTCGGAGTCGGTGCTTTTCAACACCTGGTTGTAGTCGCCGCAACCGGTTAGGGACACCAGCACGCCGAACAAAACAAGAAAATAACGGAAGGACTTCATAAAGGACAAAGGTACTATTTGGGACGGACGTAACCGGGAAGTTCCGGATTGGCCCGAAAATCGGAAAGCAAATTGCGCACCAAAAATTCCGTTTCGTCAGGAAAGGGAACCGGAGCAAGGGGCGCTTCTTTTAACCAATGCTTCAATAGGTCCAAATCTTCCGCTCGATGAAGCCCTCCTAAAACACGGACGCCCAGTCGCGCTGCCTCTTGGGCATTGCACGCTTGTTCGAACTGTCCCACAATGGGAATCACCGCTACCTGGCGACCCAAAAACAAGGCCTCTGCCGGCAATTCAAACCCTGCCGAACAGAGGACGTGACTGCATCGCCCGAGTCGATCCAAAAAAGCCTCTTGGTCGATGGTATGCCAAATGACGTTTTTAGAGGAAGGAGGGTGCACAAGGCCGGCCCGAATAAATACATGCCAGATTCGCTCAGTAAGGGCAGAAAAAACGGGTTCCAAAACGTCTGGGGCAAAGGCGGGCAAATACACCAACACAGAACCGTCCATGGTCTGGTTCAGTTCCCGTATGGCAGGCCGAATGACAGGCGTCCGGTAGTTGGTCCCAAAGGACTGAAAATGAAAACCCATGCAGCGTGGTGCGGGAGCAAAATGAGCCAATACCCATTCGGCGACAGGGTCTTTCCAAGAAGGCCGAGCGGCGCGCGGGTGCCGTACACCGGCCTGGTGGCTTACATCTACAATGGGCACGCGTCGAATTTTGCAGGCGTAGGCGCTAACAGGCTCAAAATCGTTAATAACCAAATCGTACCGTGCTACTGGAGCCCGCAAGATGTCCCGCAACAACGCCATCCAATTGTTCCGCGTTGCTGTTTTGAACCAGTTTATCCCTCCGTTTTTGCCATAATGAAACGACACTCCTGGGTAGGAAAACTGAGGCGCGATCGGCAAGGCAACATCTACAAAAGTTCCGGAAATCAAGACATCCACCGTTGTTTGGGACTGAGCAACCAAAAGGGGCAACAGGGCTTGTGCACGGGCCACGTGTCCGTTACCGGTGCCTTGAACGGCGTACAGTACCCGAAGCGGTTTCATGCAAGCTCGGCCATCGCCTTCCGCAATTCCCCTTGCAGGCTGCTGGAGACGGGTACCAAAGGCAGTCGGACTTGGTTTTCCATGACCTCCAACTGAGCCATGGCTGCCTTGATTCCACCGGGGTTTCCTTCTGCAAAAAGGAGCTGAGTGAATCGAAAAAGGGCATAATGGGCAGCGCGCGCACGGTCCATGTGCCCGGAACGTGCATCCCGAACCATTTGACTAAAAAGGCCGGGATAGGCCTGGCCGCTTACGCTGATTACGCCTGTTGCACCGCTGGCAATCAAAGGGAGAGTTAAATTGTCATCCCCCGAGAGCACCTCAAATCCATGGGGTGCGCCTTGTACAATGGCCATGGCCTGTTCCAAATTTCCACTGGCCTCCTTCATTGCAACAGCGTTGGGGCAGTCGTGGGCCACCCGCAAGGTGGTCTCCGCGAGAACATTGCTACCGGTTCTCCCCGGAACGTTGTACAAAATAACGGGCGCATCGGTGCTGCCGCACACGGCTTTGTAGTGCTGGTAAATGCCCTCTTGGGTTGGTTTGTTGTAGTAAGGAGATACACTTAAAACTCCGGAATAGCCTTCCGGCATGCCAGACTGCAAGGAGTCGCACACCGCCCGGGTGTTGTTGCCCCCAACGCCTACCACCAATGGAACGCGACCGTTCGCGGTTTCTGCAACCGTTTGCAATACCCGTTTTTTTTCTTCGGAGGTTAAGGTGGCTGTTTCACCTGTGGTTCCCAAAGCCACCAAAAAATCGACACCTCCTTCGATACAGTGGTTTACCAGCCGGATGAGGGCTGGTTGGTCCAAATCGCCGTTGGATTGAAAAGGGGTCACCAGGGCAATGCCGGTTCCGGAAAAGGGATTGGTTCTCATGAGGGAATGATTCGAAGTAAATAAGTTTCCAATTCACGCAAGGTGCGGTCCATTTCGGAGGGATCCATGGGCATCATCAGGGCGTAAATGGATGCCGCATCCGGAGGCCCTACGCGCAGGGAGGCCCGAGAATGAGCCAATACAAAAGCATTCGGACTGTGGGGATCCGGATCCAAATTGATGACGACATCGAACTCGGTCTGGATAAATTCCAAGGCATCCCCGCGTGCGGGAGTTCCGTCCCAGGCCAAGTCGTCAATGAAAAACATTTGACGGCCGGAAAAAATGCTGTGTTTGTCCCGAGGCATCCCCGTATAGCCCAACAATTTGACCACTTTTCCTTGTTCTTTCCAATGCTC
>JBILEM010000017.1:0-11315 GCA_044352085.1 Schleiferiaceae bacterium | reverse complement strand
CCTGGCACACGCCAGCGGGCAACGATGGGTCAAAATAGGCCATGTGACACCGTCACGTGAAACGGGTCTGGTGCAGGTTCACATCCTGCGAAACGCCTAAAACTTACCACTTGGTTCCGCCGTTGCGCGGACTTCAATATGCAATCGCAACGCGGTCGCTCAGTTTCTCCAGGGTACCTCGGTTGGACGAATGGGCCAGAACAGCGGGAATGTCCCGGCTGCAGTGGCGGGACCACAAACCGTAGGCATTGGCTCCGGTCTCGTGAATGACCAGCCAGTCCCCTTCGTGGAGAACCGGGAGTTCAACGGACCGGGCCAAGTAATCCCCGGCAAAACAGAGGGGTCCCGCGAGGTCGTAGAGCTGGATGGGGACTCCAGAGAGGGGTTCTCCGCTGGCATCCAACGGCTGCAAGGGAAAGGGCCGGGGCTGCGTGTAGGCGTCGCGCAGAAAAAGATCTGCACCGACGTGCAAATAGGCCACGTGGGGGGCATTTTCGCGCTGCAACACGTATTCCAATCTGCTTGCGGTCCATCCGGCGTGGGCATGCACCCACTGCCCGAATTCGGTGTGCCAGGCAAAGGCATGCAACCATTCGGGCGGCATGCGTCGGAAAAAGACTTCGGCGTAGGCCCCCATCCCCTCCCAGGGTGATGCAGGCAGACCACCGCCGATGTCGATCCAATCCAAGGGAGCAATGCCCCGTTCTTGGCGCAGCGCGTTGGCTTCTACGGCCAATGCAACGACAGCCAGAATCGCATCCATTTGGGCTTCCAAATCGGTGATTTGCGAGCCGCTGTGGAGGTGCAGGCCGGAAAAAGGGTAGCGCACCAAGGCGTCCAGCAAGGCAGGCCGTTCCGAGAGGGCCACGCCGAATTTGGAGGCGTTGGAGCTGACGTGAAACAGGGCCGGAGAACCGGTATGGATTTCCGGATTGATCCGAAGTCCCATGCGGTACCGGGGGTGCTCGGCATGCCGCGGCAATTCCTCCAAGGCATTGACATTGACGTACATGCCAGCGGCATTGGCTTGGATCCAGGCCAATTCCGCGCGTGTCTTCACGGGGGAGTCAAACACAATTTTGGAAGCAGCACAACCCGCGTCCAACGCGCGTTTCACTTCCTCCAGGGAGGCCGCCTCCAATCCAAATCCGCGATGGACCAGGTGGGACAGAACGCCCGAATGGGGCTGGGACTTGATGGCGATAGCGTGGTGAAAAAGGGGCCACTGCGCTTGGAGGTACTCCAGGCGGTGTTCCAAAACATCCCAGTCTACAAACAGAGCGGCCGGATCGGTATCCGGGTGAAGAAGGCCTTCAGACCACGCTTTTTGGAGCATGGCTCCCGCCGTCCGGGGGTCGGTTTTCATGCCCCAAAAAGGCGTTGGGCAAACTCCTCCAGCAGTTCGATCAACCGGTAGTCGTTTTTGAGTTCCAAACCGCCTTGCTCGAGTTGCTTGCGCACATTGTAGGAACCGATGGCCAACCGAATGAAGGACCGGTCGCCGTATTGAACGGGTTGCCCAATAAACACATTGGTGTACCCTTCAAGGCCGGTAACCTGGGCGTTGACCAAGGTGGAAAACAAGGTTTTGAGTTGGGCATTGTCCAAAAAGGCTCCTTGTACCTGCACGCGGAAAGACACGATGCTGTCGTTGGTGAGGGACTGGTCGGGCATCAATTCAAAAAAAGTCGACTGGGCCAAACGCTCGGAAATCGCCTTGTTCCAATTCCGAATGAGGAGATTGGATTCGTCGGACGGCCACTGGGCGTAGGCCTCCATTTCGTCCAGAGCGATGTGCCACCGCAAACGCAGCCCGGGGTTCTCCCGGTAGGGCAACTGAGCACGCATTTCGGGAAGGTTGGCGGGAATGTCGTAGGCGGAAAACAAGCGGTGAAAATGGGCCACTTTGCCCCACTGCTGGACATTGCGCAATTTTTCGGTCCATACCCGCGGTACCAGCAACGCCCCGCAGAACGGAGGCGCTTGGAAAAACTTGGAGCCGGTAATCATAACCATAACCCCTTTTTTCAACAGATTGTGAACCAAGGCGTTATCAGTTCTAAACTGGCACATGTCCACCACCCACATCACGTCGGAATCCACTTCGTCCACAATGTCCAAATCGTCCACAATGCCGGATTTGGATCCAAACACCAGGTTGCCAATGAGTGCCGCTCGAGGATTTTGGTGGACAATGTCTTTGATGGCTTGCTTGCGATTGACAATGGAACCATCGTCTCCCCGTGCGGCCAGGTAGTCTACCCGAGCGGTTAATTCGGGGTGCAGCAACGCTTCCTTTTCAACCCGCTCGCCAAATTGATTGAATTCGGCGTAGTACTTGGCTTCTGCGGCCAATTTGGAACCGGAACCCAGTTCTTCGGGGCAGGAGACAATGTTGACAATGGGCTGGTTGGGCTTGAGCAATGCCTGAAAAAGCAAGGGCAGGTACATCATGTCGCTGCCGCTGGGCCCAAAAAAGACGTCAAATTCGTCTACGGGAGAAAAAAGCGACCGAATGCGTCCGGCTTGTTCGGCCAGAAGCGATTCGTACAACCGATTGGGGTACGAGGACAAAAAGGATTCGGCAGACTGAAGTCCGCTGGTGGTCAAGGTTCCGCACGTGCAACTGCCCCGCTGAAATAGTCCGCTGCTCTGGGCCGGATTGAGGAAATACTTGTTCTTGTGGGTTGTGGGGTCCGTGAAAATGCGTTCGTCGCATCCGGAAACCAAAACATCCTCCAAGGTCATGGGGGGTCTGGAGTGCTGGTTCATGCCGATTTTTGTAGGCCCAAATTTACACCGGAATCCGACGCAACCGATGCAGTTTGCCGGCGTAGAAAACCGTGATCCATCCGTGGTGGGTGTCGTTGAGCAGGCGAAGAACGGAACGTTCTAGATTGCCCGAAAGCGGCTGTTTGCCTTCAATTGCAGGCAATTCAAAAAACCCTTCGAACTCCCGCTGGCCGTCTACATCCAAGCGCTCCATGCGAACCGCATCGGGCAGAGCTTCCAACACATGCCAAGCTCCCTCCCCCAGTCCGCCTAACCATTGGGCGTGAGGGGGGATGGTATCTGGACGAGGGGGTTCGTGGACTTGTCCCAGGATTGAGTCGCTTCGCAAGGCGCTGGCATGGGTTTTGGAAGCCGCTTTTAACAATCCAAAGAACAAATTCAACATGGCCTTCCAGCGGTTCGGAACATACGTTTGTACCTGGCCTTGATAGACCGCAAAACAAATCCCTTCGGTGGCTGCAGCCGCCACATTGTGTTCGGGTGCCGGCTTGTAGCTGATGGGCCAGCGGAGTTTTCGCCGGACGGTGTGCCCCGCGGGCAAGGAGGCTCGGATGGCGTCGGACACAAACCGGGAACAATTGGTGTGGTTCCGGCTCAAGCCGCCGTACCGCTGGTAGCCTTCTTCTTGCAATCCTTTGGAAAAAGCGACGGCCGACGGGTAATCGATCCCGCGGCAAACCGAAAGCAAGAGCGGCCCATCTCCGTGGGTGGCCGCCCCCCGGGATTCAATGGCAATGCCTATTTCATCGGGATTGAGTAAAATTCCGTCGTCGGACCAGCGGGCAATGGCCGGCATGGCTACCTTGGGGTCGGTTTCGGCACTGCGAACGCGTCCAAAAGGCCGAGGCGTGATGTACCGACCAAAGTCGTAATAGTCCACTTCCGGGCGACCTAACTGCACCAAGGCCATGGCCGCGTGGCCCACCCGCAGGTTGGTATTTCGGAAAACACCGGCATTCTTGAGCCAGCGAACGACTTTCTCCTCACCGCGTGCGGTGGTTTCCGGCCAGGCAAGTACCAAAACCACACTTCGGTAGTCCTCTTTCGTTTTCATTGGGTCAAATGTCGGATAAAACCTACTTTTGGCCACTATGGTAAAAACGATCCTGGGATTGGTGGTAGGGCTGGTGGCCTTAACTGCCTTGGTTTACGGAGTCCAAATGCCTGATTTCCGGGCGGATCAAGTCGAATTGCTGTACAAACTCACGGGGTTGTACGTGGCGGTGGCGTCGGTATGCTTCTTGTTGGGAGAGGCCACAAAAAACTACAGCCAGGTAGACAAATTGTGGAGCGTCATCCCGGTTGCGTACGTTTGGATGGCCGCTGACGCCAGCCAGTTTGCACCCCGTCCCACGTTGATGGCCGTCTTGGCGACCTTGTGGGGCGCACGGCTTACTTTCAATTTTGCCCGACGCGGTGGCTATTCGTGGATTCCTTGGAAAGGCGACGAAGACTACCGGTGGGCCTTGTTGCGCGCCAACCCCGCCTTCAATGCTCCGTGGAAGTGGTCCTTGTTTAACTTCTTCTTTATTTCGTTTTACCAGCAAGGATTGATCTTGTTGTTTACCCTGCCCATTGTGTACGGATGGACCGCCGATGGATCGGCGTTGACGTCCATGGACGCCCTTCTGACCGGTGCCTTTTTGGTAATCTTGGCCCTGGAGTTCGTGGCCGACCAACAGCAGTGGAATTACCAAACCGAGAAACACCGCCGCCTGGCAGCCGGGGAGCCGTTGGGAGACTACTACGGAGTTGGGTTTACCCACACCGGGTTGTGGAAGTGGGTACGTCACCCCAACTACGCCAGCGAACAAGCGATTTGGTTGGTTTTCGCGGCTTTTGCGGCCTCTGCTACCGGCCTATGGCTCACCCCGGCTTGGTTGGGTGCGGCGCTGCTTTTGGTCCTGTTTAACGGGAGTGCCAATTTCAGCGAAGGGGTCACGGCAGGGAAATACCCGGCCTTTGAGAACTACAAGAAAAAGACGGGAAAATTCCTCCCTCGGCTTCGGGGCAACTGAGGACTGAACGTGACCGAGGTCACATCCCTCTTTTTGCGGTTGGCCCATTTTTGCCTAAATTGTAGGAACTGCTTCCTCTAAAAACGTGCAACCGGTATGGAACTCATTGGCTACGCCGCATCCCTATTGATTGGACTTTCGCTGGGCCTTTTGGGCAGCGGGGGTTCTATCTTGACCTTGCCGGTCTTGGTGTATTTGTTTCAGGTGGACCCCCAAGTGGGAACGGCTTATTCCTTGGTTATCGTCGGAGCAACAGCGTTGGTGGGCGTTATTCCAAAAGCGTTGAAAAAGGAAGTCGACTTTGGAACCGCTTTGCTCTTTGGTGCTCCCTCCATTGCCGCGGTCTACTTAACCCGGGCGTATCTCCTGCCCGCCTTACCGGAACAGTGGGGCCCCTTGACCAAAAGCCAAGGATTGATGGTTCTTTTTGCTGTTCTCATGGTTTTAGCGGCGCGCGGTATGCTGCGGGATAAAAGCAAAGCCCCTTCCAACAGACCTTCCCTGTCTCCATGGGCGAAAGCCGGCATCGTGCTGGGAGAAGGGGCCGGTGTGGGCGTTTTGACAGGCCTTGTTGGCGCTGGTGGGGGGTTCTTAATCATTCCTGTTTTGGTGCTGGTTACAGGCTTGGAAATGAAACGGGCTGTGGGCACCTCCCTGCTTATCATAGCAGCGAAATCGCTTATCGGATTCACGGGGGACTTGGACCATTTGGACCCCGACTGGTACTTCTTGTTGCGTGTGACTTTGGTCGCATTGGTTGGATTGGCTGTGGGTACCTTTGTTGCACAAAAGATCCCCGCCAAGCACTTGCAAAAAGCCTTTGGTTATTTTGTGCTTGTAATGGGAGCTTTTGTACTGATCAAAGAATTGGCATTTCCCTAAATTTAATTTAAATTCCTTCTTATGACTGTTGAACAGATTTATACGGGCTGCTTGGCCCAAGGCGCTTACTACATCGCTTCCGAAGGAGAAGCGGTTGTGATTGATCCTTTGCGCGAGTCTGCTCCCTATTTGGAGCGTGCCGAACGCGACGGGGTTCGCATCAAATACGTTCTGGAGACCCATTTCCATGCCGATTTTGTCTCCGGTCACGTAGCGCTGGCCGAGAAAAGCGGTGCGACCATCGTGTATGGCCCCAATGCCAACCCCGATTTTTCCTTCCACAGCGCCAAGCACGAAGAGGTTTTGCAGGTGGGTAAAGTAAGCATCGCGGTGCTCCACACCCCCGGCCACACCATGGAATCCACCTGCTATTTGCTGCGAGACGAGCACGGCAAAGACACGGCTTTGTTCTCCGGTGATACGTTGTTTTTGGGCGATGTAGGCCGCCCCGATTTGGCCCAAAAAGCCGCAGACATGACCCAAGAGCAACTTGCCGCTACCCTGTACCGTTCCTTGCGGGAGGTGTTGATGCCGCTGGCGGACGACGTTACCGTATACCCGGGCCACGGTGCCGGAAGTGCGTGCGGCAAGAACATGAGCAAGGAGACGGTTGGCAGCTTGGGCGAACAAAAAGCCACCAACTACGCCCTCCGTGCAGACATGACCGAAGCAGAATTTGTGCGCGAGGTAACCGACGGACTGGCCCCTCCCCCCGCCTACTTCCCGCTGAATGTGGCCATGAACAAAAAGTCCATCCCTGGATTCGAAGATTTGCTGGCAGAACACGGAAAAGTGGTAGACCCCACCGCCTTTGTTGCGCTCGCAGAGCAAATGGAAGCCCTGGTGTTGGACACCCGCGATGCTGAGTCGTTCGCAAACGGCCACATCCCCGGCTCAATCAACATCGGCCTGGACGGCCAGTTTGCTCCCTGGGTAGGTGCGTTGATCCCAGACATCCTGCAGAACATCTTGGTGGTAGCGGCCGAAGGACGCGAAGAGGAAACCATCAAGCGTTTGGCCCGCGTTGGCTACGACCGCGTTCTGGGTTACTTAGAAGGAGGCTTTGCTTCGTGGTTGGCCGAAAAACGCGATGTTGACACCATCAAGCGAATCAATGCCGACGAATTGGCGGCTATCTGCACCGCAAACCCCCAGGCAACTATTTTAGACGTTCGGAAAAAGTCCGAAAACTACTCCGAGCGCCTTCCCAACGCGATCAACCTTCCGTTGGACGATATCAGCCATTCCTTCAGCGAGTTGCCTGAGGCAGAAACCCTCTACATCCACTGCGCAGGCGGGTACCGCTCGATGATTTTTGCGTCCATTTTGAAAAGCCGCGGCGTCCACAACCTGGTCGACGTCCGGGGCGGATTTGGGGCCATCAAGAATGCCGGACTCCAAGAAGTTACGGCCTACATGTGCCCCAGCACCATGCTGTAAACGGCGGGCATTTAACAACGCTCTTGCAAAAAAACACCGAGCCGGCTCCAAAGGAGCCGGCTCGGTGCATTTACGGCCTGCGGGAAACTGCGCATACCTTTACTCTACCCGAACCCAAACGCGGGACTTTCCACCTGCGTAGCCAATGCCGCCGACCACGTTGGTGTAGGTGGTAGTGGGTTGCACAAACGGATTGAAGGTGCCTGCACCGCTTGCTTTTTCCTGGGAGACAATGGCTTTGTAGAGATCTGGATCCCATTTTTCAACGGCAAAAACGACTTCATACCCCCCGAGATCACCAAATTCGCCGTAGGCCACTTCCACCCGAACCAAACGCTCTCCGTTGGGAATAAGGTCTTCGTTCAAGGCCAATCGGGCCGTGCCCAACCGTGAAAATCGTCCGCCGTTGCTTTCCCAAAGCGGATCCGTAGACGCTAAGGCAAAAACCACTTGCAAGTTGCTGTCCAAAGGAGGCCACACCGTGGCGATGCGGTTGTGCATCAGGGCCCGGATTACAAAAACACCCGGCGTGCCGTCGTCCTCAAAAGCAATTTCATACGTGGAGCGGCGCAAGGGAAACCAGTCGTTGGGATCCGGTTCCACCGTAAACAAAGAATCTACCTGAACGTTGGTGGCGATTGTGGGCACATAGACGCGGGCGGCAGCCAAGAGGTCGTCTGCTGGGACCTCTACTTCCAACCGGTAGGCGGTTCCGGCGGTTGGCGTCCACGGCGTTGCGTACCAAGCTCCGCGCGCAGAGTCTGGTTGGTAGGACGCGGTAGCCAAGGGCGTGCCGTCCTCCTCCATCCAGCGCACCTCCGCATCAATCATGGGCATGGGTTCGTTGTCTCCCAGCAACTCGGTAGATCGGGTAGCCTGGACCCAAGCGGGCATGCCCGGGGTGAGCTCGCTGTACACCGTGAGCAAGCGGCTCGACGGCTCGTCGAACGGAATTTCCCGTTTGCACGCGCCCAAAGAGAGCGTTGCGGCTGCAAGCGCTGCCAGCAAGCGCAAGGGGCGGAATGTGCGAACAACGTCGAACTTAAAACGAGAAGCCATAGGACACAGAAGGGATTACGGGAAACAGACTGTAAGCAAACAATTTTCGTCCGGAAGGGGTTTGTTCAAACTGCAGCAAAAACGGATTGATGCGGTTGTAGGCATTGTAAAGGGAGAAAACCCACTGGGATTTGCCCCATTTGGTATCCTTGCTCCGGGTCACAGATAGGTCCATGCGGTGATAGGCAGGCTCCCGGAAGTTGTTGCGGCTGGAAACGTATTCCACGGTACCAAAAAACTGCTCAAATGGGGAGCCCGCATAGCGCGTAGTGGGCAGCGTGGTGGCCCGGCCTGTGCCGTAGACCCACACCATTCCCGCGGTCCAGCGGTCGTTGAATTTGTGGTTGACCACCAGACTGAGGTCGTGCCTGCGGTCGTAGGTGTAGGGATACGGGTTCCCGCTGTTGATTTGGTCGAATTGGCGGTTGGTCCAAGCCAAGGTGTAGCCCAGCCAGCCTGTGGTGGCCCCTTCTTTCTTCTCCAAGAGCCACTCGGTTCCGTAGGACCAGCCCCGGCCGGTGGTCACCTTGTCTTGCCAATCTACGTTCGCAGAAAAGAAGGTGGCGCCCTCTTTGTATTCGATGAGGTTGCGCATGTCTTTGTAGTAGCCTTCAATGCTCAAATTCAAGCCATTGGGCAAGACCTGAGCGTAGCCCACGGCGGCCTGCCAGGCTTCCTGCGGGGCAATCCGATCGGTCACAGGCACCCACAAATCCGACGGCAACCCAATGGTCTGGTTGGTCAATAGGTGCAAGAACTGGGTCATGCGGACCGCAGACGCTTTCAACGAAGACTGGGAATTCAACAGGTAGCGGGCAGACCACCGCGGTTGGAGCGAGGAGTACGTTTTGGTCCCCACCTGAAACGTGGCCCAATGCAAGCCGGCATTCATTTTCAACCGCGTGGAAAGCGAAAAGTCGTCTTGGATGTAGACCGCACTCTCCCATGCTTTCTGTTGAGCGCTTCCGAAGTTGGTGTCCAGACTGCCTCCCGCGCCCAGGTCCAGCTGAAAGGTTTGGATCCCGGGTTCAAACGTGTGGTTGGTGATTCCGGCCCCGACTTTTACGGCGTGGTTCGCATTGGGAAGCCAGTCGGCATCCCACTTGGCCCCAAAATCCTCAATGAAACTGGACAGACCCAACCGTAATTTCTCGTAATCGCGCTGGCCGTCGGAATCGATATACTCGTTCTCTTGGGACACATCGGTATTGAACCGGTAGCGGCTGTACGTGGCCGTGGTATTGGTGAAAACCTTGGGGTTAACGCGGTAATTCCAGCGGGCCGTGGCAATCCGGTTGCCCCAATCCAAGCCGAAGTTGGACTTTTCGGAATACCGGGACCCGTCGAGCTCGGTTCCTTTGTTGCTGGCATTGATGTACACCACGTCCGCCCCCTGGTAGTAACTCAGGTAAAGCTGGTGGTCGTCGTTGAACCGGTGGTTGATTTTGCCGTTGAGGTCGTAAAAATAGTAGCCTCCGGTATTTCCCTCGTTGGAAGCGGCCACAGAAGGCGCAATCAAAGCATCCAAGTAGGTCCGCCGTCCACTCACCAAGAAACTGGTTTTTCCTTTGTTCAAAGGGCCCTCCAAGGTCAGGCGGGAGGCTATTACCCCCACTGCGCCCTCTCCGTGAAAATCTTTGCGGTTGCCTTCCTTCATGCGGATGTCCAACACCGAGGACAAGCGACCGCCGTATTCCGCCGGGAATCCCCCTTTGATCAGTTGGACGCTTTGGATGGCGTCCCCGTTGAAGATGCTGAAAAAGCCAAACAAGTGGTTCACGTTGTAGACCGGAACCCCGTCTATGAGAATGAGGTTCTGGTCCGGCCCGCCACCGCGCACGTAAAAGCCCGCTGTTCCTTCGGTTCCGCCCTTCACCCCGGGCAGCAATTGCACCATTTTCAACACGTCGGGCTCTCCAAACAGCACCGGCAAGTTTTTCAAGGTGCGCATATTCAGGTTGATGGAACTCATTTGGGTGGAACGCTGCAACGGCGCTTCCCGGGCGCCCACCACCGTGGCTTCCTTCAAAACTTGCTGGACGGGAGCCAAGGAAAAGGTATGGGACCGGGGCTGGGTGGACGGTCCAAAGGTTTGAACCACCGGCCGGTAGCCAACGGTGCCTGCTTGAATCCGGGCCGAGTCTTGCCGGACGGTCAACGAGAAAAATCCGTAGGCATTGGTGACCGTTCCGGTCTTGGTGACTTTGTCGTGCACGTAGGCGCCAATCAGGCGTTCGCCCGTTTTCTGGTCTTCCACATACCCAAAAACGGTGGTGTACCGCTGGGCAAAAACCGACCCCGATCCAAATAAAAGTGCGGCTACCGCAAAAATCGCTACGCGTAGATTCATCAATAAGTGTAATTTAGACGCCGAACACAAAAGTCCCACTTCTCCGCAAACAAGATGCCATTGTTTGCGTTAACGTTGCTTTTTATGCAAAAAAAATTACTTCTGCTTGCGGCCTTGGGCCTCATCGCGCTGATTCATCCTTCGTTGAATGCGCAAAATTTAACTTCGGTGGTACGCGGCACGGTGGTGGATGCGGAAACCAAGTTCCCCTTGCCAGGCGCATTTGTCCAGGTTGGCACTCAAAAAGTAGTCACCGATGGCCAAGGACTTTTTCGCCTTTCCGGAGTTCCTATTGGCCGCCAAACCGTATTGGTTTCTTTGATTGGCTACGAAAAAACCAGCCGGGCAATTGAATTGACGTCCGCCAAAGAAGCGGTACTCACCCTGCCTATGGTGGAAGCCAGCACCCAATTGGAAGAAGTTGCGGTAAAGGCCACCCAGTCGGGCCAAGCGAAGAACGAAATGGCGGTGGTAAGTGCGCGCCAGTTTTCGGTGGAAGAAACCAATTTGTACGCCGGTAGCCGGGGCGAGCCCGCTCGAATGGCCACCAATTTCGCTGGGGTTCAAGGTTCCGACGACCAACGGAACGACCTGGTGGTGCGCGGCAACACGCCTTCCGGGGTTTTGTACCGCATGGAAGGAATCAACATCCCCAACCCCAACCACTTCTCCATTCCCGGTACCGGAGGCGGTCCCGTAACGATTTTGAATAACAAGTTCCTGGACAATTCCGACTTTTTCACCGGCGCATGGCCCGCCGAATACGGCAATGC
>JBILEM010000203.1:0-3198 GCA_044352085.1 Schleiferiaceae bacterium | reverse complement strand
ATTGTCGCTTTGTTATTGGGTTGCGCGAAAGCGAATGCCCAGCCCGTGTGCATCAAGCCCGAACGCATTCCGGCAATTCGACAAGCGCTCGGCGCTCCAACGGAAAGTTCCGTAGATCGATCCGGACCCTGGGAATTGAGCCGTCCAGTGGCTTTAAAGTATGGACTCAGGTTGTCTGGACCCATGGATGAACGTCTGGATTCGACGTGTGCCCAGTATGTTTCTCAGCAACAATGGAAAGACTTGTTTTTTCTTTACCACGATTCGGTATTGGCGGACATTGCGGTTGCGGTATCCCCCGCATTTGCGGTTCGCACGGCAAAGCGATGGAAATCCAACCCATGCTTGCGGGAGCTGGAACTCCAAAAAATACGGGATTTCGAGCAGGGATCACAGGCAGTGGGCAAACCCGGATGGAGCAAAGAGTTAATCTTAAAGACCCACTTGTCGCAAACATCGGGTTCGGTCTACACCCAATCGGCGCCAATACTAACTGCACAAATACAGCCCACGGTTCCGATTGTCCAGGTGGATACGGCCCGCGCAATATCTTCCGTCCCGTCTGCAATCGTTTCACCGAAGCCACTTCCGACGCCCACTGCTCCTAAGGCCATTCGTTATGTGGTGAAAAGCGGCGACAGTTTTTGGAAAATTGCGAGAAAATTCCCCTCCACTTCTGAAGCGGAGTTGATTCGAAGCAATAAAGGAAAAACCACCATTTATCCCGGTCAAGTACTATGGATTCCCCAGTAAAACCGACGCGCGCATTGCTGTTTATCTGTAGCGTATCCTTGGCGATGGGGCTATTGATGGTTCTTTTTCCAAACGGAAAAATCCCATTGCTCGGACTGAAAATTCCGCAATGGCAAACCCTTTTTGCAGCATCCCGGGGAATCGCATCGGATGATTTGCCCGAAGTAATGGCCGACATGCCACTGGACTTGAAGGAAGTTACCGGCAACGCTGAAACTTTGGAGTCGTTAGAACCGAACGCAAGGTTGCTGTATTCTCCTAAAGACTCCTCCGGTCTTTCGCTCTTTATTCAGGCGTTGGAGAAAATGGCTCAGAACGGAAGCAGCCTTCGGGTGCTTCATTACGGAGATTCCCAGATCGAAGGGGATCGAATGACTTCGCTTTTACGGGAGTATTTTCAAATGCGATTTGGCGGAGAAGGGCCCTCCCTGCAACCCGTTTTCCCTTTTGTGCCAAGCTTCAGCATCCAGCATACCGCAAGTAGCAATTGGCAACGCTATACCCATTTCGGTCCGCCTCGTTCCCGCGTAAAAAGCAAACAATATGGGATTCAAGGCTTGATGGCAAGGTTTGTCCCTGCAGATCAACCCGTTTCATCGGATACGGTTTCCGCCTGGTTGGAATTCAAACCCTCCTACGTCGCCTACAACAAAGCCCGAACTTTTCGCCGAATCACCTTTACCTACGGAAATTTACGAGCACCGTTGTCGGTTCGCCTTTATTTGAATGATACGCTGCATTCTGTTCGAACGTGGATGCCCGTGGATCGGATCGCCTCCGACGATTGGAAATTGACCGCAACCCCCAGAAAAATCCGGATCGAAATGGAAGGTACGGACAGTCCGGATGCCTATGGAATTGCATTTGATGGAAATCGCGGAATTTCTGTGGACAATATTGCCATGCGCGGAGCGGCAGGGGTCACCTTCACCGGCATGGACCGTACCCATTTCGGTGAAGCATTGGGAAGAGAAAATGTCGGTCTTGTTTTATTGCAATTTGGCGGGAATGCCGTTCCCCATGTGCACGATCAAGCAGCAATTGATCGATACGGACGTTCCATCGCTCTTCAGATCCGCAACTTTAAGAAATGGTGCCCCGATGCCTCCATTGTGCTTATTGGGCCGTCGGACATGTGCCAGAAAGTGGACTTGGATTACATAACCTTTCCGAATTTGGAGAAAGTGCGGGATGCTTTAAAACAAGCCGCTTTCGATGAAAAAATCGCGTATTTCGACACCTATGCATTCATGGGTGGAGCGGGGTCAATGCGCAAATGGGTGGAAGAAATGCAGCCTCCCCTCGCTGGACCGGACTACATCCATTTTACCCCGAAAGGGTCCCGAAAAGCTGGAGAGGGCATTGTTCGGGCGATCGAAGCACAACTTCAGAACGACGGACTTCATGTGGATTAAGGAGCGTGTCCGTTGTTTCTTAGGTAAGTTCCTGCTGTACCTTCTTTTATTTGGGTCCGGGTATTTGGGTGCCCAAACAAACCCTCAAGTACCCAATCGGTTGTGGATGCCTCCTGGCGATTCGGCTTTGGAGCCCTTTTTTAGAACCCTGGACGAGTTGGTTTTTGAAGGCAATCGCTCGGTGAATGTGGTGCACATGGGAGGGTCGCATGTACAAGCAGGAATGCTTACCGATGCACTTCGGAACCATCTTCAGTCCTGGGCTCCCGGACTTGCAGGGGAACGTGGATTTCTTTTCCCTTTTGCTTTAGCAGGTAGCAACAATCCTTCGTCCTACGGGGTGCGGTTTGGAGGATCGTGGAAAGGGCAGAGGTCCGCTGTTCCGCAGCACCAAGGTCCTTGGGGGGTCAGCGGCATTCGCGCCGTCACCCGAGAACAAGGTGCATGGTTCACCCTGTTTGGCAAAAGCCAGCCGTATTCCTTTAAGGTGGCTCGGGTATTTTACCGAACAGCAGATTCTTCCTTTGTTCCCCGGTTTAACCCCGAACCGGATACCGTCATTTTTCGAGGTGACCTGGGGGCGGTTGAGGCCCATTATTCCCAGCAGCAAGACACTTTGCGGGTGCGCCTCGTGGCTTCAGAAACCAAGCAACGGTTTTTTTCTTTGGAGGGAATTCAATTGATTACCGACACCCTGGGTTTGAAGTACCATGCCATAGGGGTCAATGGTGCTGCAACGCATTCCTACTTAAAGTCAGACAGGGCAACTTGGCAATGGCCCGCCTTGGCACCTGATTTGGTCATTTTTGGCATAGGAATCAACGATGCACATGGGCCTTACGGCCAGTTTGACACCGCCGCATTCCGGATGCGATACGAAGTTATCATGGCCCAAATCAAAGCTGTTAACCCCCGGTGCTCCTTTGTGTTTTTGACCAACAACGACTGCCTTTACAACGGATCGGTCAATCGAAATACGCCTCTGGCCGTCGCCACCATGTACCGCCTGGCTCGGCGAAACCAGGCTGCC
>JBILEM010000016.1:0-11338 GCA_044352085.1 Schleiferiaceae bacterium | reverse complement strand
GCAAGGTCCACTCGCGGCCCATCTCCTGTCTCCGCGTGCCAATCATCCGATTCAACGAATCCAATGAGGATTCCAACTGACTTACTGTTAGCATGTTAAACTGATTGGTGCGCTGGACGGCATAGAGGTCTTTTCCCTGAAATTGGGCCATGTTGAACCGCAAAAAGGCCGTATCAAAGGTGGCGCGCAAAAAAGGCCTTCCGGCGCGCTCTTCGGGGTTTCGTGCTTGCAGTTCTTCGTAAATAGAACCGTTTTCCAAGGTCAATTCCAGCCATTTTCCGCCGGCAAAGGGTTTTAAAACCCCGTGGGGAGCGGTGACCAGTCGGTTGTTTCCTTGGCTGCGGTCCGAGTGGTCGTATACCAGAATGCCCCAGACCTCGTTGTCGCTTTTGCGATCCACTTTGACGGTGTAACCTTCCAATCCGTGGTAGAAGTAGCCCGGTTGCAAGTTGAACGTAGGCTTTTGCTGGGCAATGTTGATCAGTAAATTTTCCCCTTTGAAATTGGCCACGGGAATGAGGTTGTTGTTTACAAAAAACATGCCTACCCCAATGAGTGCCACCACCACAACAACCGGCCGTGTGATGCGCCAAAATCCAATGCCGGAAGCGCGCAATGCAGCAAATTCGTTGGTCTCCGCTAGTTCTCCAAAGACCATAATTCCCGCCAAAAGAACAGCCACGGGAACGGCCATAGGCAACACCGCGGCGCTCCAGTAAAGCATCAACTCCAAGAGAACGGTCAATTCAATGCCCCGTCCGGTCAACTCCTCGATGTACTTCCAAACCATCTGCATCATCAGAATGAATACAGACAACGCCACCGTTCGAATAAACAAACGGAGAAAAGAAGCGACCAAGTACCGGTCTAGCCGAGGCACCGCGACTTATTTGGTCTTGGGCTCAATCACCGTGAATCCAGGGTACGACGCCCGGTTGAAGAGGACTTTGGCTTTGGAAACCCCGCCATTGACCGCGTAGGTATCTACGGTAATGGTGGTTATAACGTCGTTCAGGCCAAATTCTTGGTACGAATACAACCGCTTGGTGGACATGTCAATGCCAATTACGATTTCCCGGATTTCATCGGACGCTTTGGGCTTCATCCGGACGTACTTGATGGTTTTGCCCTTTACCGTTGCGGTACCTGCCCAGGCGAAGTTGGAACCGTTCTCGTATTTGGCCAACAGGGAAGAAGGGGAGAAGGTGCTGCCGTCCTTGCCCAACGGGCGAACAGTGACTTCTTCGTCGTCCGGAGAAACGATGTACGCCTTGGCTCCGTTCACAAAAATGGACTGCCCGTTCCAATCCAGGCGGTAGTTGGCTCCGACTACGGTTACCGTTCCCTTGCTGGAGCGTTTAACGCGGGGTCCGGCACTCTTTCCAGGGGCATCCAAGGTGTTGGTGAAGCCAATGACTTGGTCCGTATAGGCCTCGGTTTTCACGCGGACTTCTTTCAACAAATTCAATGCCTCCACGTGGGCTTGTCCAAAAGAAGCCATGCTTGTTCCTAGGGTCCACGCCAGGACCATTCCCCATTTTGCTTTCATCGTCGTTTATTTTCCTTTCAATGCATTCAAATGTTGTTCCAAATGGTATTCGTCCGTCATTAAAACTTGCCGAGCTTTGGAACCTTCAAACGGGCCAATGATGCCCGCGGCTTCCAACTGGTCCACCAATCGACCTGCACGGTTGTATCCGAGCTTGAGCTTTCGCTGCAACAACGAGGCAGAACCTTGCTGGTGAATCACCACCACCCGGGCGGCTTCTTCGAAATACTCGTCGCGGTCCGAAGGGTCCATGGCACTGCCCGAAGGCCCTCCTTCCAGGCCGACAACTTCCGGCAGAATGTAGGGCTCCGCAGGAGCTTTTTGATCCCCAATGTACTCGCAGACCGATTCCACTTCGGGGGTGTCCAAGAAGGCGCACTGAATGCGCACCAGGTCGTTTCCCGCAGAGAAAAGCAAGTCCCCACGTCCAATCAATTGGTCGGCCCCACCGGCGTCCAAGATGGTGCGCGAATCGATTTTTGAGCTCACCTTGAACGCAATTCGGGCGGGGAAGTTCGCTTTGATGATACCGGTAATGACATTAACCGAAGGGCGTTGGGTGGCAATGATGAGGTGAATTCCGATGGCACGGGCCAGCTGTGCCAAACGCGCGATGGGGGTTTCCACCTCCTTGCCCGCGGTCATGATCAGGTCAGCAAATTCGTCCACCACCAAAACGATGTAAGGCAGGTAGCGGTGGCCGTTTTCGGGATTCAATTTACGGGCGACGAACTTGTCGTTGTATTCTTTGATGTTCCGAACCATGGCCGTCTTGAGCAAGTCGTACCGTTGATCCATTTCCACGCAAAGCGAATTCAAGGTATTGATCACCTTGCTGGTGTCGGTGATGATGGCGTCGGAATCCCCCGGCAGCTTGGCCAAGAAGTGGCGCTCAATCTTGTTGTAGAGCGTCAATTCAACTTTCTTGGGATCCACCAATACGAACTTGACCTCGGCCGGGTGTTTTTTGTACAGGATGGAGGCCAATATGGCGTTGAGGCCCACCGATTTACCTTGACCGGTGGCGCCAGCCATCAGCAAGTGCGGCATTTTTGCCAGGTCGGCCACAAAAACCTCGTTGGAAATCGTTTTGCCCAGGGCTACGGGCAATTCATACCCACAGGTCTGGAATTTTTCCGATGCGAGAACCGAACGCATGGAAACCACTTGGGCGTTTCGGTTAGGGACCTCAATCCCAATCGTACCCTTTCCGGGAATAGGGGCAATAATTCGAATTCCCAATGCACTTAAGCTAAGGGCAATATCGTCTTCGAGGCTTTTTATTTTGCTGATTCGGACGCCCGCAGCTGGAACAATCTCGTACAGTGTAACGGTGGGACCGACAGTCGCCTTGATTTTGGCTATGTCGATTTTGTAGTGGCTGAGGGTCTCAACAATCCGGTCTTTGTTGGCCTCCAACTCTTTGGGATCCACCACAATGTCTTGACTTCCGTAAGCATTGAGCAAGTCCAACGGCGGAATTTGGTAGCCGGAAAGGTCCCTTTTGGGGTCAAATGCGGAGCCCAAGGCTCCGTAGGTGGGTTCCTCAGAAGGGGCCACGCGGGCCGCGGTTGCGGGCATCTCGGTGGCAGAAGGGGACAATTCCAAAAGGACATCATCGGCACCCGAGTTCCCCTCGGAGTGTGCGTTAGGTGTCCGGTCGAGATCCATTTCGACCTCGGAAAGGAGAGCATCGGATCCTGTTGGGACGGTAGAAAGCAATACGGGTTCAAATGCGGGCTCCAGTTCTTCGTCTTCCCAAGGAGGGGTAATGGAAGACAGCGGGCTTGATGGTCGGCCCGTTTCTGCTGAAGGGGAAGGGGTTTCGGACCAATCCACCGCAGGAGCCGGTACGTCGGCTACAAAAGGTTGTTCCGATTGAAAATGAGCCGGAGGAAGGTCTTCGAGGGCATCGGGAGAGGTCTTTCTAGGCAAGACAGATGCCATTTGTTTGGGGGTAATTTGAAAGTGGACCACCGCATACAACCCCGTCAAGGTGGCCCAACCGAGCCAAGCTCCCACACTTCCGAGCCACTGGCTTGTTCCTTCAGCCAAAAACCAGCCCAAGGAGCCGGCATATGGACCCCAAATTACAGGAAGCGACATCCCTAATGCCCAAGGAAGAAGGACGGTCCAGACCACCAAATGAGCCAGTTTTCTCCATGGTCGGAAACGAATTAAAAAAGCCAACCGCGCTCCCCATGCAAAAACCCAGTACAACCAACCCAATACCGCAATGCCAAATCCCTTTGCCAACAAGCTATAACCCAATACGGCTCCTATTTTCCCAAAGGGATGGGCCACGTTCACCGCATTGTCGAACAATACATCCAAGTAGGATCCGTCAAAGAAACTGGCATCTTCTTGCCAGTAGAATAAGGTACCAACCACAGACAGCGCACTGCCGGCTCCAACCGCCATCAAGAGAATTCCCGCTGCAGTAGGTAGCGCAGCGTGTTGAAATAGGGGGGGAGATTTAGTGGCCATAATTTGGAAGTCCCAAATTTACCATTTCCTACCTTTGCATAAAGCATAAATCCGCTACCATGATTCAAATCATCACCGCCATGTCAGAACTCGGGGCAGGAACCCGGGGGGCAAGCTTGGGGTACGCGGCCATTCGAAGCGCCTCTCTGACGGCTGAGCCTCGGTTTTTTCGAAAGTACATTCCGCGTAAAGTAGAGACCAGCAATTCGCTCTTGTTCGAACACGTGAACACCCCCTATGGCAAGCGCATCAAGGGAATCGTTCGCATGTACCGACGGATTGCTGCCAAGGTGGCTGAAACCTTGGACGACAATCGCTTTCCCCTGGTGATCTCGGGCGACCACAGCAATGCCGGTGGGACCATTGCGGGATTGCGTCAAGCGTATCCCACTTCCCGGATTGGGGTGGTTTGGATCGATGCCCACGGCGATTTGCACAGTCCGTATACTTCTCCCTCCGGAAACGTGCACGGAATGCCCTTGGCTACGGCCATTGGGGAAGACAACCGGGACCGCCAAATCAACAAACCCAAGCCCAGCACCATCAAGAACTGGGAACGTCTGAAAGGCCATCCGCGCAGGGTGCAGCCCTCGGACATCGTTTTCATTGCTCTTCGGGACACGGAAGAACCCGAAGACCATTTGATTGCCAAACACGGCATGAAGGTGATCCGTGTACCGGAAGTGCGTCAATCGGGCGTACAAAAGGCTGTGGAACAAGCATTGAAGCATCTGGAAGCCTGCGATTTGTTGTACGTTTCGTTTGACGTAGACTCGATGGACCCGAGCATTTCAGGTGGCACCGGGACTCCGGTGAAAAACGGACTTACGGTTCAAGAAGCTACGGAGTTGTTGTTGGCTTTTGCCCAAGTACCTCATTTGTGTTGCATGGAATTTACCGAAATCAATCCGCTGCTGGACCAACAGGGCAATGCCATGGGCGAAGTAGCATTCTCCTTGATATCGAAAACGGTAGCCCAATTGGAACAGCGCCCCAAAACCATTCCCGACTTAACAACTTTCCAACCGCCCCATGCATGATCCCATCCGGCCCGTTGAGGGTGCCATTGCACAAGCCATTCAACAGGTATTATCTGTCCATTTTGGGATACAGGGAGAAATTCCTACGTTGCAACAAACCCGGAAAGAGTTTTCGGGGACCTTCACTTGGGTGGCATTTGCCGCGGCTAAAGCCGCTGGTAAATCTCCTGATGAATTAGCGCAACACATTGGAAAAGAATTAGTTGATAGTTGCCTATTTGTAAAGGACTTTAATGTCGTAAAAGGTTTTCTGAACCTGGAACTCTCGCAATCTGCCTGGGAAGACTGCTGGAAGGGGATTCAAGGCGACATCGGCTCTGCGCCGCTCCGTGAAGACGAACCGGCGGCTATGGTGGAATACTCGTCCCCCAATACCAACAAGCCTCTGCACCTGGGTCATGTTCGCAACAACTTGTTGGGCCACAGCGTGTCGGAATTGATTCGCGCCACCGGAAAACCCGTTGTCAAGGTGCAAATCATCAACGATCGCGGCATCCACATTTGCAAGAGCATGGTGGCCTGGCAAAAAATCGGCAACGGAGAAACCCCTGCCACGTCCGGAATGAAGGGCGATCACCTGGTGGGCAAGTACTACGTGGCCTTTGATCAAGCCTACCGCCAAGAAATGGAATCCCTGAAATCCGCGGGACACTCCGAAGAAGAAGCCAAGGCCAAAGCTCCCATTTTACTGGAAGCTCAAGCAATGTTGCGGAAATGGGAGGAAGGCGACCCGGCCACACTGGAGATGTGGAGAACCATGAATAGCTGGGTGTACACCGGATTTGAAGCCACCTACCGCCGCTTGGGGGTATCGTTTGACAAGAACTACTACGAGAGCGACACCTACGTCTTGGGCAAGAAAGACGTGGAACGCGGCTTGGAGCTGGGCGTTTTCTACCGCAAAGAGGACGGCTCCGTGTGGATTGACCTCCGTCCGGACGGCTTGGACGAAAAAGTCGTACTTCGGAAGGACGGCACCTCCGTCTACATGACCCAAGATTTGGGAACGGCCGTCCAGCGGTTTGAAGATTTCAACATCGACAGCCTTACCTATGTGGTGGGCAACGAACAGGATTACCACTTCAAGGTCTTGTTCTTGATCCTGAAAAAATTGGGCTACTCCTGGGCCGACCAACTGGTGCACTTGAGCTACGGCATGGTGGACCTGCCCACCGGTCGGATGAAATCCCGGGAGGGAACCGTGGTGGATGCCGACGATTTGCTTACCGAAATGGAAGCGACGGCCGAGCGTTTGTCCGAAGAACTGGGCAAGCTGGAAGGCATGGACACCGACCAAAAGAAATCCCTCTACCGAACCTTGGGCCACGGAGCGCTCAAGTACTTTATTTTAAAAGTGGACCCGGCCAAGCGGATGGTCTTTAATCCGGAAGAAAGCATCGATTTCAACGGCAACACCGGGCCGTTCTTGCAGTACACCCACGCCCGTATTTCCTCCTTGCTGCGCAAAGCCAGCCCCTCTGCAGCCTCGGACTTGGCCCATTACGCCCTGGATCCGCGCGAGACCGATCTCCTGTTCTTGGTGGCGCAGTATCCCCGGACGGTTGTGGCAGCCGCTGACGCTCGGAATCCTGCACTGGTGGCGCAGTACCTCTACGAATTGGTCAAGGCGTTCAACGGCCTGTACCAAAACGTAAGCATTTTGCATGCGGACATACCGGAGCAAGTCAATTTCCGCCTCGCGCTCACAGAGCGGGTAGGGAATGTGCTCCGCAAAGGACTCGGATTGTTGGGAATTGAGGCTCCAGACCGGATGTAAGTCGGTGCGCTCTGCGCGAAGGGGTAAAAAAAGGAGGGGCCAGCGCGTAGCGCTGGCCCCTCCTTTTTTTGACGTTCCGTGGGGGTTAAATTCCCAACTTGGCGCGCATCTCCTTGGTTAAGGCATCCTTGTGGAGCATGATGGAGATGGTCTTGTACCGAACAAAGGCATCGGAGGCGTGGATGTAGCCCGTTTTGTAGGGATTTTCGCGGTCGCCCCAGCTGTTCTTTACCGAGTAGAAAACCATGCCGGATTGGTCTTTCACCATGCCAGTGATTTGCATGCCGTGGTCGTCCTGGGTCTCGTAGTTGTCGTAGGCCGCCTGGCGGTTTTCTTGCGTCACTTCCAGGGACTTGTGGGGCGCGTTGAATACCGCTTTTTGTTCGTCGGGGGTCATGGAAGACCAGTCTTTTTCGGGGACTACGGCCAATCCGTTTTTCAAGGAAAATCCTTTTTCGCTGACGTCGCAGGCCCAAGCTACGGTGTACCCTTTGGTCAAAGCAGCATTCAGGACGCTCATCATGTCGTTAAGGGGAAGGTTATACGAGGTGCCCCAGGTCCAGTTGTCCGGCACTTCAATGGCGTGCTGGGCGTAAAAGGGTACGTGGGAAAAGGAGCAAATTTGGATATAGTCCGAAGGCTTGATGCCGACTACTTGGTCTGCAAACGTACGGGGGGTGTAGGTTTTCTTTTCGTAGGTGAAGGTGCTTGGTTCAGCGCCCAGGTAGGCGTCCAAAACGCCGGTAAACGCTTTTTTCCAAACCGGAGTAATCTGGCCGTTCTTGTTTTCTTTCACGGCATCCACCACTCCTTTGAGCGAGGCTTCCAGTTCGTCGTGTACGTTCACTTCGGTGCCGTAGTTGAGGCCGGTGTAGGCTTCCTCGGGCACAGCGCCGTATTTCTGGATCACATAAAACAAGTCGGGTAGCGCTCCGCCTTGGGCGAAATTCAACGATCCATGGACCCGAACGTACTTTTCCGCCTTGTCTTGGTACACCTTGCGAACCGTGTACATTTCAGACAAATCCACCGGCTTCTTGCCCATGCGGATCATCTCAGACTCCAGGAACGACGAAGAGGAATAGCTCCAGCAGGTACCGCTGCTTCCTTGGTTTTCTACCGGGGTAGCTTCGAGTTGCACAACGGGGGTAAATCGGTATCCGGAGGTTCCGGTTCCGTTTCCGGCCACTTGTTTCACCAAGTTGTCTTGGCCCCAAGCCGCTCCGGCAGATAAAGCCAGGACGACAATGGTTAATAGGTTTGAATTCTTCATTTTGGATGTTCTTATTTAAAGTAACTATTTACAGGCGCGTCCTTGGTTCCGGCCGCATAATCGTAAAATCCTTGGCCGCTTTTCACGCCCAGCAGGCCGGCTTGTACCATGTTGACCAGCAACGGATTGGGGGCGTATTTGGGCTGGCCCAGACCTTGGTGCAATACCCGCAGGATGCTCAAACACACGTCCAAACCGATGAAATCTGCCAGTTGCAAAGGCCCCATGGGGTGCGCCATGCCCAGTTTCATGATGCCGTCGATTTCGGCGACGCCCGCTACACCGGTATGCAGGGATTCGATGGCCTCGTTGATCATGGGCATCAAAATGCGGTTTGCTACAAATCCGGGGTAATCGTTGCAGGAAATGGCCACTTTGCCCAGAGATGCGCTCAGCGCAACGACGGCGTCGGTGGTGGCGTCGCTGGTTTTGAAACCGCGGATAATTTCCACCAATTTCATGACGGGTACCGGGTTCATAAAATGCATGCCAATCACTTGCTCGGGGCGCTGGGTAGCGGCCGCAATGCGGGTGATGGAAATGGAGGAGGTGTTGGAGGCCAAGATGCAGTGGGAGGGAGCTAACCGGTCCAAGTCGGCAAAGATCTTGAGCTTGATGGTTTCGTTTTCGGTGGCTGCTTCTACCACAATATCGGCGTGTACCACCGCGGCTTCCAGGGACGTTCCGGTTTGGATGCGCCCCATAGCCGCGTCCTTTTCTTCGGTGGTCAAGCTGCCCTTGGCCACCTGGCGGTCCAGGTTCTTTGAAATGGTTCCCACCGCCCGGGTGAGAGCTTCGTCGGAAATATCAAACAAATGGACATTGAATCCACTTTGGGCAAACACATGCGCAATCCCATTGCCCATGGTACCTGCGCCCAGTACAGCTGCATTTTTCATGCCCCGAATATACGGCACGTCGGCAAGGAATTATTTGCCCCGTCCTTGCAAAACAATGAGCACGGTGTACACCAACACCTTCAAGTCGGCAAAGAGCGTTACGTTCTCCAAATAGACCAAATCGTACTCCATGCGCTCCAGCATTTGATTCACATCCGAGGCATATCCGTAACGCACCATGCCCCAGGAGGTTATGCCTGGACGCAGTTTGTACAGCTGGGCATAGTGGGGCGCGCGGTCAAGCAGTTGCTGGGCGTAATAGGGACGTTCGGGGCGCGGCCCGACCAAGCTCATTTCTCCCACCCATACATTCCAAAACTGCGGCAGCTCGTCCAACCGGTACTTGCGCATGATCTTGCCCCACGGGGTAATGCGCGGATCGTCGTCCGAACTCAACTGGGGGCCCTGGGCCTCCGCACCCACATACATGGAGCGAAACTTGATAATTTTAAATGTTTTGCCTCCCAGTCCGACGCGTTCCTGTCGGTACAAGACGGGGCCCGGAGAAGACCGACTGACTAAAAAAGCCGTGAGCACCAAAAGGGGAGAAAGAACCACCAGCGCCACCGACGAAAAGAACACGTCGGCTCCGCGTTTTACGGACTCTTGCCAAGCCGGAAGAGGGTGCCGTTTGATGTCTACCAAAGGAACGCCGTGGGCGTCCAGTTTGACCTGCCCGGTGAGGATGCTGAGGGTGTCCGGAACCCATTGGATGCGCACCTGGTGCGCTTCAAGGTGAAGCAAGATGGACTCCAAAAGTCCGTGTTCTTCGGGGACCAGTGCCACCATGACCTCTTCAATCCCGTAGCGTTCGATGCATTTTGAGGCATCGGTCCAAGAACCCAAGTGAGGAAGGGAGTCCAGTGTTTTGGATTCCGAGGAAGGGGTGGAGAGCCAACCCGCAAAGACATTTCCCGTGGGGCGTTGGGCAGCGTGGTACCGCTGGACTACCGGCAACAAGCGCTCTGGGGAACCGATCAGCAGGGTCGGGAATTGAAGTTTTCCGGCCCGGATTTGGCGGTACGTCCAAGTGGCCCACAGATAGCGGCCCACCAGGGTGCCGGGGAGTAAAACCCCCAAGTAGACCGCAAAACTCCAGTAGTAGTGCTGGTAATTGCGCACATCGTCGTCCAATATGACCGCGGCGAAGAGCGGGATGGAGGCCAGCAATACGGTCTGCAGCGTTAGAACGACGTCGGACAACCGGGATTTTCGGAGCACTTCGCGGTGAATTCCGGAAATGCGGTAAATCAAGGCCCAGTAGATCACCGTGGCGATGAGTCCTTCAAAGTAGGTGTTTTCCCATTGGAGGGAAGGAATTCCAAACCGAATGGGCTCCAAAACGGCCTTGCGGTAGCCATACAGCGCGGTATAGGCCAGTCCGGCCACTAGAGCGTCTGTCCAGCGGTAGGCCAGGCGCAAAGCATTTGCGCGGCGTTTCAATCCGTCGGATCGCGGGCTCATGGACGGTAGACCAGCTTGATGTTGTCCAGTAAAATCGTATCGGTTTTGCCGTTGGCGTCAATCTTCTTGCTTCCAATAAAGATCTTAAAGGACTCCGCGTCGGGAGTTCCGCTGACCTCGGTCATGAGGTTGATGTAGATTTTGTTCCAAGAATCCTTGGGCAGCACGGTGGCCGTTGGTTTTTGTTCAATCCCGCTGGGACGGTAGGCGTATACCCCCACCACAAAGGGAACTGTGGTTTTGTAATTTAACTCCAGGTAGACGTTGTCGCCTCCTTTGGGAA
This sequence comes from Schleiferiaceae bacterium, assembly GCA_044352085.1. Classification (GTDB taxonomy): domain Bacteria; phylum Bacteroidota; class Bacteroidia; order Flavobacteriales; family Schleiferiaceae; genus CAMDTE01. The sequence continues at coordinate 566 of JBILEM010000016.1, read as the reverse complement.
GTTCAAAACGGTCAGCGGACCACGCTTCAAACCAGGCCCCGTCCGGTCCCAGTCGGACCAAACCACTGGTGGAGTTGTTTTCGTTGGTGGGTGCAGGGAATACCAGTCCGGGTTGGAAGGTGCGTACCCAGAACGTGTCGGAGGTGGACACGGGTTCGAAGCCAAATCCAGCCCCTTCAAAATCTTCCAAGACATCTACCACAACCCCGTCTTGGTAGCGGGTCCAGACGGCGGTGTCTCCGGGACTCTTCAAGACCGTTTCCTGCCCGGGGGTGAACTCCGCTCCCACCGAAACCGGCGTATAAAACTCGTATTGGGACCGAAAAGAAGCCATTCCATTGGTATTAACGCCGGGATAGAGCTTAATCGTATGAAAGCCTTCGTCCAAAAGAACGGGAAAGGAACACGGAAGGGAGAAGGTTCCGGCGAAGGACCCGTCCGGCAGCTGCACCCAGACCGTCGTTATTTTGGAGCTGCGGGAGCCGTTTAGGGAGGATTCCACCGGGTCCAATACCATTCCTGGAATGCGTACATAGGCCGGCTCCACGGCCACCTCCGGGGCACAC